>NZ_JBHTSW010000007.1:0-199979 GCF_042794945.1 Rhodococcus sp. NPDC056506
GGGCGAGAAACTCGCCGGCGCGCATTTTGTTCTGTGAAGCTCAGTTGTGAAACCGATCAGCCTGCGGACACCGAGCGTCCGGCCGACTTCAGGTCGTTGCATGCCTCGATGACACGAGCAGTCATGCCTGCTTCGGCCTTCTTGAGGTAGCTACGCGGGTCGTATGCCTTCTTGTTTCCGACCTCGCCGTCGACCTTGAGGACGCCGTCGTAGTTGGTGAAGAAGTGCCCGGCGATCGGACGCGAGAACGCGTACTGCGTGTCGGTGTCGACGTTCATCTTGACGACGCCGAAGTTCAGCGAATCCTCGATCTCGGACTTCAGCGAGCCCGATCCACCGTGGAACACGAAGTCGAACGGCTGCGAACCGGCAGCGAGGCCGAGCTTCGCTGCGGCAACGCGCTGCCCCTCGTCGAGAACCTCGGGCTTGAGCTTGACGTTGCCCGGCTTGTACACACCGTGCACGTTGCCGAAGGTGGCCGCGAGGAGGTACTTACCCTGCTCGCCGACGCCCAGAGCGTCGACCGTCTTCTCGAAGTCTTCCTTCGAGGTGTACAGCTTGTCGTTGATCTCGGCTTCGACGCCGTCTTCTTCGCCGCCGACAACACCGATCTCGACCTCGAGGATGATGCGTGCAGCCTTCGAGAGGGCGAGCAGTTCCTTGGCGATGGCCAGGTTCTCGTCGATCGGGATGGCCGAGCCGTCCCACATGTGCGACTGGAACAGCGGGTTACGGCCCGCGTCGACTCGCTCCTGCGAGATCGCGAGCAGCGGACGCACGTAGGTGTCGAGCTTGTCCTTCGGGCAGTGGTCTGTGTGCAGCGCGATGGTGACGTCGTACTTTGCCGCGATCACGTGTGCGAACTCGGCGAGCGCAACAGCGCCGGTGACCATGTCCTTGACGCCCAAACCGGAACCGAACTCGGCGCCGCCCGTCGAGAACTGGATGATGCCGTCACTGCCGGCGTCCGCGAAACCCTTGATGGCTGCGTTGATGGATTCGGAGCCGACACAGTTGATGGCGGGGAAGGCAAAGGAATGCTCCTTGGCCCGACCAAGCATCTCGGCATAGACCTCGGGAGTTGCGATAGGCACGGCGGGAGTCCTCCATATACGTGTCGTTCGGAGCGCTCGTCGATGTGAAAGCGCTTCGTGTGGTCCTAGCAGTATGGCAAGTCCTACTCGCCACGTCTCTTTGCGGTCTCGGCCGTCGTACAACCCCGGCATCAGCCACCGAGACCGACGCGATTACCTGCGGGGGTGGGAAACACTCAGATTCGGCCGGTACTCTGGCCTCCGTGAATGTGCTGGCAGCAACTGAATCCGTGACCAATCTGGCCTTGCTGCCGGACTTCCTCGATCCCGTCCATCTCCTGAACTCGTTCGGGACCTGGTTCTTGCTGGGTCTCCTCCTGGTCGTCTTCATCGAATCAGGGCTGTTGTTCCCGCTGCTCCCGGGTGATTCGCTCCTGTTCACGGCCGGTCTGGTTGCAGCGGCAGGTTCCGGAGCCAGTGAGGTCGAAGGATTCGCACCACTGTGGCTGCTGCTCCTCACCATTCCGATCGCCGCGATTCTTGGCGATCAGGTGGGTTACTACATCGGGATCAAGGGCGGTACGGCTCTCTTCAAGAACAACGACGCGCGCATCTTCAAGAAGAAGTACATCGACGAGTCGCATGCGTTCTTCGAGAAGCATGGCCCGATCACGATCTTCCTGGCACGCTTTGTTCCGATCGTGCGCACGTACGCTCCGCTGGTCGCCGGTGCCTCGCGCATGAAGTATTCGGTCTTCCTGACGTACAACATCGTCGGCGGCATCGTGTGGGGTGCAGGCGTCACGCTCCTCGGCTACTGGCTGGGGCAGATCGGCTTCATCCGTGACAACATCGACATCATCTTCATCGGCATCGTTCTGGTGTCGGTTCTGCCGATCATTTTCGAAATCGGAAAGCGACTTTTGTCGTCGAGACGCAGTGAACCGGCGAATACTTCCACTACGGATAATTCGACGGTGACAGTCCCCGAAGACCCCACCCCCTGATTGCAGAACGAGGCGAAGAACTGACGACGATGACGCTCGCATCCGGCAGTTTCTCCCCACTCGAGACTGCCGGGCCTCTGTTGGTCTGGATCATCGTCGTCACGTTCGTCTTCATCGAGTGCGCGATCATCCTCGGATTGTTTCTCCCCGGTGATTCGCTACTCATCACAGCCGGAATCGTTCTTGCCGGCCACGAGTCCGGTGCAGGTCACGTGTGGGCGTTGTCTGTCGGCGCGATGATCGCTGCCATTGCCGGCAACCAGGTCGGGTACGTCATCGGCCACCGGACGGGCAACCACATCAAAGCCCGTAAGGGCGGCAAGTACTTCACCGAGAAAAACCTGCATCGCGTCAACATCTTGTTGGAAAAGCACGGGTTCTGGGCGGTCCTGATTGCCCGCTGGGTTCCGTGGGTGCGCACCCTGTGCCCGATGGTCGCGGGCGCAGCCAAGATGAACCACACGCGCTACACCATCGCGAGCACCATCGGCGCGATCATCTGGGCGCCGGTGCTTTTGCTGCTCGGTTTCTACGGAGGCTCGTTCCTCGATCGTGTCCCGTGGTTGCTGCCCGCCGTACTGATCGTGATGATGGTCAGCTTGGTCATCGGTACCGCGTTGGGCATCTGGCAGTACCGCAAGGAGATGGCCCGTCCGGCCGAAGACGTCGAGGTCGAAGAGGTCCTCGACTAGAAGCTGTCTGCTCAGTGCAGGTGGCTCTGGTCCCACGCCGGCAGCGGGTCCTCGTAGCGAGTCCAGGCCCGCGGTCCTTCGCGTAGTTCGTCATCGGTCAGCAGTGCCGGATCGAGGATTCGTGACGGCGCCGCCGGGTCGAGTTTCACTCCGATGAACACGATCTCCTGCCCTGGCACCTCCGCCGCCGACGCCCACAGTTGAGCCGGTTCGATGACGAGGTTGGGGCCTGCCTGTGACCAGATCGCGGCGAATTCGGGCCGACTGGCGATCCAGCAGAATCCTTTGCTTCGCAAGAGGCCGGCGAATTGACCGAGCGCAGCCTCGAGCCTGGCCGGATGAAAGGGGCGCGAGGCGCGATACGTGACGCTGCGTATTCCGTATTCCTCGGTTTCCGGGGTGTGCCCACCGGCCAGTTCCTCGTCCCAACCGGGTACCTGCGCAGCGAGTTCCGGGTTGTAGAGACCGGTTTCGAGGACGCGGTCGAGGGTGACTTTTCCGTGGTCCGTCCGAATCAGTTGAGCGGTGGGGTTTAGCCTGCGGAGCGTTGCCTCGACGGTTCCTGCCGCGCGCGGGCTCACCAGGTCGGTTTTGTTCAGCAAGATGACGTCGGCGAACTCCACCTGATCGACCAGGAGATCGGAGATGCTTCGTCCGTCCCCCTCCCCGGCTTCGAGGTTGCGCTCGTCGAGTCGTTCGCCTTTTGCCAGTTCGCCGAGGAAGGTCGACGCATCCACCACGGTCACCATCGTGTCGAGCTTCGCGAGTGAGCCGAGGCTGAAACCGTCCTCGAATTCCCAGTCGAAGGTGGCTGCCACCGGCATCGGTTCGGAGATGCCGGTGGATTCGATCACCAACTGATCGAACCGTCCTTCTCGCGCCAGAGCGCCGACGGCGTCGATCAGATCCTCACGCAGCGTGCAGCAGATGCATCCGTTGGTCAGCTCGACCAACTTCTCCTCCGTGCGATCGAGGTGGCCCTGGCCCGCGACGAGGGCCGCGTCGATGTTGATCTCGCTCATGTCGTTGACGATGACGGCGACGCGTCGGCCGTCACGGTTGGCGAGGATGTGGTTGAGGAGTGTCGTCTTGCCTGCGCCCAGAAATCCGGACAGCACAGTTACTGGTAGCTGCTTCATTCCTTAATGATAACCGTTGTCGTTATCGACAACGTGAATCGGGCCTACTGCACTGCGGACGCACTACCCGAGAACTGGCTCTCGGGCCTCGGCAAACCGAAATGATCGCGAAGCGTCGTACCCGAGTATTCGGTCCGGAACAGCCCGCGATCCTGCAGGATCGGGACCACCCGCTCGGCGAAGATCTCGAGTCCACCCGGGTAGTACGGCGGCATGACGTTGAATCCGTCGGCAGCACCGCTGGTGAACCACTCCTCGATAGTGTCGGCCACCTGCTCGGCGGTTCCGGCGAACACCCGATGTCCGCGAGCACCCGCCAATCGATGAAGCAGGCCACGAACCGTCGGACGCTCGCGCTCGACGATGCCGGCGATCACCTGCAATCTGCTTTGCTTGTTGTCGGTGACATCGCCTGCAGCCGCGAACAGTTCGACGGGAACCGGTGCATCCAGTTCCAGATTCCGAACATCGGTCCCGGTGAGTGCACCGAGTTGCGCGAGCCCGTACTCCGGCGAAGTCAGCTCGTTGAACTCCCGTTCGAGCGCCTTGGCCTGCTCCTCGGTGTCACCGATGAACGGGCTGATTCCGGGCAGGATCTTGACGTGATCGGGGTTGCGGCCGAACTGAGCAGCCCTCGACTTGATGTCGGTGTAGAACGCCTGAGCGTCGGAAAGTCTTTGGTGCGCTGTGAAAATCGCCTCTGCGTACTGACCGGCAAACGCACGACCGTCGTTGGACGCACCGGCCTGCACCAGCACCGGGTATCCCTGCGGCGTTCGCGGTGCATTGAACGGTCCCCGCACCCGCAGATGCCGCCCGACGTAGTTGATCTCGTGAATCTTGTTTCTGTCCGCGTAGATTCCGCTCTCGCGGTCCAGACTGATCGCGTCGTCCTCCCAGCTGTCCCACAGCCGCACCACCGCGTCGACGAATTCCCGTGCACGCGAATACCGGTCACCGTGGTCCGGATGCTTGGCCAGCCCGAAGTTGGCTGCCGCCAGATCGGTGCCGGTGGTGACGATGTTCCACCCCGCGCGTCCGTTGGAGATGTGGTCGAGCGAGGCGAACAGCCGAGCCAGGTTGTACGGCTCGTAGTACGTGGTCGACGCCGTCGCGATCAAACCGATCCGCTCGGTCGCCACTGCAATGGCTGTCAACAAGGTGATCGGCTCCAACGTCCCCGCGGGACCGTGCTCGACGTCGCTGCGCAATGCCGGACCGTCGGCGAAGAAGATTCCGTCGAACTTAGCCGCCTCGGCGGTACGCGCGATCTCCTGGAAGTACGTGACATCGAACAGACGCTCAGGAGTTGTCCACGGATGCCGCCATGCCGCTTCGTGATGGCCGGCGGGGTGAATGAACGCGTTGAGGCTCAATTGGCGCGAGGAATCAGACATGCCTGAATGCTGGCAACAACCACCTTCCTCCGACAGGGTTACGGTTCGTGTGATTCCAACTCCGAGTGGGCGCTCGGTATCGTCGCATTGGTGACCTGTGTAGTTGAAGCCGAGTTCGTACCGTCTCTGAGGACATCACCCGTTCTTCGGCAATGGTGCGAAGTGTTCTCCGAAGGCCAGCGTCACCTTTCCGGAGCGTCGCCCACAGCGACCGCGCTGGCGAAAATGATCGAGACCGAAGACGATTCGGTCGACGTGTGGCGTTGGGTCGCACGCGACGCCGGCACCGACGAGGTTCTCGGCATCGCCCAGGCGCGAAAAGATTCAGCGGAAGCCGATCTCGCAGAGTTTCGGATGTATGTGAGTCCCCATGCGCAACGACGAGGAGTGGGACGGGCACTTGCCCAACTCGTCGAGGCCGACATCGATCGGTACGGCGTGCGCAGAATCAGGGTGACTGCGCGCACGGGAAGTGCAGCCGAACACTTCCTGCAGCAGTTCGACAGCCATCGCGTGCTGCTTCGACTGGCCAACCAGGTTCAGCACCTCAGCCCTCCCACCGCAGACAGCGCCCGCCCCGGCTATCGAATCGTCAGTTGGCGCAACCGAACCCCGGACGAATTTGTCCACTCTTTCTCGGAGGCATTGAACCGACTCCTCGACGCACCGGGCGCCGGACTGCAGATGCCCGAACGTAATTGGGGAGTCGACGAGCTCAGATCGTGGGAACGGAAGATGACCGGTGGCTCTCAGGTGCTCCTGGTGTGCTGCGCGGTCGACGACGCCGTCGGCGAAGTAGCCGCAGCGACAGTGGTGACGGTGGACGAAAATGACAGCAGCCACGCTTCGCAGCACGACACCGTGGTACTGCCCCGACACCGCGGGCACGGTCTCGCTCAGTGGGTCAAGGAGCAACAAGCGTGTGTGTTGGCAGCTGAATTTCCTTTGCTGAGAGAGATTTACACAACGGTGAACGCAGAAAACCACCCGATGCTGACCGTCAATCGGAGACTGGGATACCAGACCGTTGCGGAGCGAATCCTGGTGGAGATTGCCTCGCACACGCCTCGGTGACGACCTTCCTCCACAGGTCCGGGTGAGACTGCCAGAAGTTGTGTGCAACACCGTCGACGACCCCGAAATGAGCGTTCGGCACGAGCGCGGCCAATTGCTGCAACGGCCACGACGGGCGAATGTCGTCGGCCGCCGCGAGAAATGTCATGGGCACGGGTGAGTCGGCCAACTGCCGAAACAGCTGTGGCTCATGAATCCATTCGATGAACGATGCTTGAAGCGATTGCCAGACAACAGGTTCCCAGGGTATCTGCGGGTCCGGCTCGATCCCCGCTTCGTACTGCTTCGACCAGTGCCGGTCCTTGTGGAGGCCGTGCCCCGCGATTCCGACGACACTGGACACCGATTCCGGGCAGTCGAGTGCGTACCGCACAGCCAAGTCGGAGCCCCAGGAGTGACCCAGTACTACCCAGCTGTCGATCTCGAACGTGTGCCGGACCAGTTCGAGGTCCGCAACAGCCTGCGCCATCGTATGAGCGCCGCCACCGGACCGGCCTACCCCGCGCGGCTCAGGGCACCACGCACGCATTCCTTCAGGAAGCAGCGCGTCGTGAGCAAGATAGTGAACGCATCCCGGGCCGCCGGAGAGAACCAGAACGTCCGACCCTGACCCACCGACGTCGATGTGAAGACGAACGCCGTCAGTGTCGATCACGTGCCGGGATTCCATGACGGAGAACCCTAACGCTTTCGGGGGTATCCCGCCGCCGAGACGACAAATGCCGCTTCCATCAGCATCCACCCGCCCACCTGTACCGAGAGGTCTCGCTCGGGCACGCTCGACGAGCGCACCGTTCCGGCGGCGAAGGTGGCGATGTCGCCGGACAGACTCGGCAACTGGGCATCCTTGGTCCAGTCGTGTCCGAACAGCGGCAGGCCTTCGATCTGCAGTCTGTTGTTCCAGGCAGCTTCCGCGGAGGACAGAACGATCTGCGCTGCAAGTTCGCGCGCTCGCAGGTCCTCGTGGGTCTCCCACGACAGGTTCACCACCACGAACGCGAGGTAGCGAGCCAGGATCGCGTTGAACAATCCGCCGTCGCCCCCGCCACCGCCCGTGATGACTCCGTACTCGGTCATGCCGTCGTACACGGCGTCGACCAGCTTGTGGACTCGCTCGCGGTGACGCGGTTCGCCCAATCGCGTCGACAATTCGGTTTCCAACCCCAGCGTGACGCCCTGACAGTACGAGTAGATCGCGCGCTCGAGGGTGCCGTCGCGCCGGATACCGTCGAAGATCAGTCCGGAGTCCGGATCCCGCAGCGTCTCGTCGATCCAGTCGGCTGTTGCCTGCGCACGCCAGAGTTTTCCGGTGCGCGCCAGCATGATTCCGGCGGGCCCGTTTGCCGGGGTGTTGTAGAAATCGGAGCCCTTGCACCACGGAATACCGCCGCCGTCGGCCGGGGACCACGAATCGAAGAGCTGCGATTCGAGCGCCTGGACCGCAGTCCGGTGATCGACCGAGAACATGCGTTGAGCACGTTCGAGGGATAGACCAAGCCATGCCATGTCGTCGTAGTAATTGTTGGTCCACGCCGAGACGTTGCGGACCCGCACACTGCGGGCAACCTTCGCCACCCGGCGACGACGCTTGGGTGTCGGGTCACGTTCGAGTGCGTCGATTGCAGTGTCGAGCAGGTGTGCTTGCCACCAGTAGTGCCACGGCTTGAACATCCGCTCGCGCCGAACTGCAGGCCAGGCAACCACGCCGAGTGCTGTTCGGGGCATCCCCCACAGGCGCCGAAGGTGACGACTGACTATCGCGCCCTCAGCCGCATCGGCTCGCTCTGCCCACACTTCCTGCATAACTATCTATCCTGTCTGGTCGAGGCGCTACGCGCTAGCCGGAATACGTGAGCGGGATCAGCGGGAATCGGCGAGATCGGCGTGCTCACGGACCCACGCGTGCATCGCGATGCCGGCCGCGACTCCGGCGTTGATGCTGCGAGTCGAACCGAATTGTGCGATCGAGACCGTCATGGACGCAACCTCTTTCGCGTGTTCGGTCACCCCAGGCCCTTCTTGGCCGAACAGCAGGATGCACTCTCGCGGCAGGCTGGCAGTCTCCAGCGGCACCGACCCGGGAGTGTTGTCCACGGCCACGATCGTGAGTGAATTCTCACGGGCGTACTCGACGAGCTCGCCGATGTCGGCGTGGTGAACGATGTGCTGGTATCGATCGGTCACCATGGCGCCCCGCCGATTCCAGCGCCGACGCCCCACGATGTGAACAGCGGCTGCGGCGAACGCGTTGGCTGTGCGGACCACCGTGCCGATGTTGGCGTCGTGCGCGAAGTTCTCGATGGCGACATGCATGGTGTGACGACGCGAGTCGATGTCCTCGACTATCGCTTCCCTCGTCCAGTACCGGTACTCGTCCAAGACGTTTCGACGATCACCCTCGGCCAGAAGTACCGGGTCGTAGCGCTCGTCGGTGGGAGGTTCCGTGTCGTGCTCCTCGGTCCACGGCCCCACGCCGTTGGGGTTCTCGCCCCACTCGGTGGGTCCCGGTTCGTCGGCCCCGCCGGAAACATCTTCGGCAGCGACTTCGGTCATCAGAACACCTCGTTGGAATTTGCAGCCACCGTGAAGCCGTGCGTGGTCTGATCGTTGACACACGAGACGTCTGTCGCGGTGGTCGTGCAGGTGAAACCCAGTTTGCTCAGCGGTTGGCCGGCCGCCAACACCGGATCGGCGTCGGGGCCGCCGGACGTGTACACCTCACCGCCCGAACACATGAAAGCACCCTCACCCTCGTCGGTGACGCGAATGCCGTTGCCCCAGTTGACCATGCAACTCTCCGGTCGCGGCGGAACCGGGGTGGTCGTACCCTCGCACCCGGCTTCGATTCTGGTGGGCAACTTGATGATGCCGCACTGGAAGTTCCCGTCGGGAGTGGTGAAGTAGTAGGACTCGTTGCGCTCGAACTGCACGTCCGTCAGCGTCGTCGTCGGCGGTGGTGTCGTGGTCGGAGGTTCGGTGGTCGTGGTGACGACGGGAGCGACGGTGGTTGTCGTCGTCGGCACCGCGGTCGTGGTGGCCGAACTGGGCTGCGCCGCTACCCTCGGCGCTGAATCCGCCTCGCCGCCGCACCCGGCAAGCAAGAGCACCGACCCGACACTCAACAACACGAACCCCACCCGAACACGAACCACCCGAATACCTCCACACACGTCACTTTGGCCCCGCAACAGCCGACAGTGCACTCTATCGTGTGGCCGACTAAGTGCTGGTGACGCGCTTGTTTATCAGCCGTGAGAGCCACGCGGGCGAGAAACGCGACGCACTGAGGAAGAGCTTCGCCTGAGTTCCGACCGGGTAGTGAACCTTGTGGATGCGTCCGGCGCCGCGCGTGGCCGCCCACAACTCCTGGGCGACGTCGGTGGCGGTGAGTTTGATGCCCAACGATCTGGTGGCACCGGTGTCCATTCCCGTGACCATCGCCGTCTGGACGAACAGGGGCCAGAGGGCGAGTACGCGGATGTCGTGCTGCGCCCATTCAAGATCGAGCGCCTCGGTCAAGCCGCGGATCGCGAACTTGGTGGCGCCGTAGGTCGCGAGTTCGGGTTGGCCGTAGATCGCCGAAGCGGAGCACAGATTGACCACCTGCGCCCCGGCGGTATCGCGGAGGTACGGAAAAGCCGTGTGCGTGCCGTTGAGGGTGCCGGTGACATTGATGTCGATCATTCGGCGATGTGCCGCAAGAGAAATATCCTCGAATCTTCCCGAGGAGAGCACGCCCGCGTTGTTGACCAGGATGTCCAGACGCCCTGACTCCCCGGCAAATTCGGCCAAGCACTGCGCCCAGCCGAGTGGATCCGTGACGTCCAGGACTCCCGTCACGACACTGCCACCGAAACCGTCGATCTCGGCCTTCAAGGAGGCAAGGCCGGCGTCGTCGATGTCGAACGCACCGACGCGGTATCCGTTGCGCGCGAACAACAGCGACGTCTCCCGCCCGATTCCCGCCGCAGCACCGGTGATGAAGACGTTCGGTTCGCTCATGCGGTCAGGCTATCCTGGATGTGGAGGAAATCTGATGAATCACCGTCGCGTCGTACACACCGTGTGTTTCATCGCGGTGGGGTATCTGATCGTGCTCGCGGTGTGGCTCGGATGGCTGGTCGAGCACACTCCCCCTGGCACGCTGCCCTATCAGATCGGCGGACTGCTCGCCGCTTTCGGCTCGGTTCTCGGCTTCGGAATGGCCTGGGCCAACCGCCCGACCCGCGCCGAACGCAAACTCGAAAAGCACGGCCTCGAAGGATGGGCACGAATAGACACGGTCACTCCCCTGCGCCGAACCGTCGACGGTGAATTGGCCAAACTCGCACTTCATCTCACGGTTCCGGGCTCCGACTCGTACTCGGGCCGGATCGAATACGAGATCCGACCCGAGTACAAAGACAAGATCACTCCCGGATCCACGGTCACCGTCCTGGTGGACCCGAAGAACCGAGACCGAATCATGCTGTGCCCGTGAAAGACTAGACGCTCTTCTTGCGTCCCAGCGCCAACATGCCCTCCACCAGCATCAACTGTGCGCCCGCGTACGACGCCAAGATCACGCCCTCGGCAGCGGCGCGGCCCGCAGTCCCGCGAATGAACAGTCGACGAACCACGATCAGTCCGTCGGACGCGGTGAAGAGCACTCCGCCCAAACCGAGCCAGGAGCGTCGATCCTTGTTGGGAACGACCACGTCGAGCACGGCCTTCGCCTGCGGCGCCAGAGCTGGGTCCGCCGACAACGTCGAGGTGGTTCCCAACATCAATCCGTATCCGGTCAGCGGCGTCGACACGCTCGGCGCCTTGGCACGGAGCAGACCGGACGCCGTCGACCAACCGCTGATGCGGGGCCGCAGGGCGGCTCGGGTCGGGCGAGCGCCGCGGCGCAGCAGCAGCGCTGAGTAACTTGCCTGCATCACCGCGAACGACGACGCTCCCTTGATCAGGCGGGCGTCGTTGTCCGGGTCGATCATGAACACGTCGCCGACGGTTGCAGCGGCGAGGCCGGCCAGAAGCAGTGCGGTATCGGCGGTTTCCGTCTCCGAACGCTTGCGCAGCACTCGGGCAGCCAGGGCGGGTGCGATCAACGGCTTCGCGATCTGCTGAACCCGCTCGTTACCGACTACTGCCCCGGCCACGGTCGCTGCCGTCGCCGCCGCAAAAACTGCGTGCTCGATGCCCCACTTGCCCGCCATCACAATCCTCCTGTTGGTTACACGTCCAACAGCGACCGTACTGGGTCACTCAAGCGGCATCGCCGGATTTGACGTCCGCGCCGTAGACGTCGACGTATTCCTGCCCCGATTGCTCACAGAGCACCGTCATCAATTCGTCCGTCGCCGCGCGCACGACGGCTTGGTAGCCACGAAGTTCGCGATATCGCGAGAAGTCGATCGGCTCCCCTACCGTGATCCGGACCTTGCTGAAGCGCCACATCCGCGTACCCGGCGGGTTGACGGCGTCGCCGCCGTGCACGACGACGGGAATGACCGGCGCCCCGGTTTCCAGGGCGACACGAATCGCTCCGGTCTTTCCCTTGTACAGGCATCCGTCGGGTGATCGTGTTCCCTCGGGGTAGATCCCCCAGACTCCGCCCTTGTCGAGAATCCCGATGGCCGTGTCCAACGCCGCACGGGAGGCGTCGGCGCCGCTACGGTCGATCGGCACCTGACCTGCACCGCCGAAGAACCAGCGCTGCATCGCGCCCTTCACACCGGTCCCGGTGAAATATTCGCTCTTCGCGACGAAGGTGATGCGTCGGCGAACCATGAGAACCAGGAAGAACGAGTCGACGACTGCCCGATGGTTTCCCGCGAGAATCACCGGCCCTTTCTTGGGGATGTTGTGCTGGCCCTCGATCGTCGGTCGCCCGAACACCCACAGGACGGGGCCGATCAGGACGAATTTGAACAACCAATAGAGCACTGGGCATCACCTCTCTGCACATCACCGAGAACCGTCTCCACACGCGGGTAGACACTGTCTACGTCCCCAATAGTAGACACTGTCTTCTATGACCGTCATCAGCCTTCGCGAAACGCTCGTCGCCACCGGCGTCGAGATTCTCGATGCCGACGGCCCCACGGAACTGACGCTACGGGAGATAGCGCGTCGGGCGGGCGTGTCGCACGGAGCCCCGCGGAGATACTTTCCGACGCACAACAGCCTGCTCGCCGCGATCGCCTTCCACGGGCTTGTCGACCTCACCGACAGGCTCGATCCCATCCTCACCGGCAAACAATCGGCACGCGACCGATTGATCTCGGCCGCAATCGAATACGTGTCATTCGCCCAGGAGCGACCGGCGATGTTCGAGTTGATGTTTCGCCACGACCTCCTCGAGGGTGCGGGCAGCAACCTTCGAGAGTCCTCACTCCCCCTCTTGACAGCTCTCCGGACACTGACCGAATCGGCAAGAGCGTCCGATCCCACTACTTCCGCACTGAGCATCTGGACGGGAACCCACGGGGTCGCCGTGCTGGCGGCAAATCGAAGCCTCGCGCTCGTCGCCCCAGACTTCGATATCGCCGCGCTGGTCACCACGACTGTGACGGATCATCTGCCACACACTCGTTGATTTACATAGTTAACCTATGCAATAATATTTCACGTGGCAGATGACCAGCAGCAACTGCATGACCTACTCGTCGACCTCGTGAGCAACACGCACCGCTTCGCGAAGCTGGCAGGCTCGTTCGCGTCCGATCAGTACCCACGCGCCTGGCTGCGCGCACTCTCACTCCTCGAGGAGTACGGCGAAATGCGGATCAGCGATTTCGCCCGCCTCGACAGATGCTCGCAACCCTCCGCCACCGCGCTACTGCGCAAACTCGGCGAACACGGTTACGTCGAACGCCGCGCCGACCCGGAGGACGCCCGGGCAGTGCGAGTCGCCATGACCGACAAGGGGCGAAAGATCCTGAACGAAGGGCGAAACGAGATCGCCGACGCCCTCGTCCCCCACTTCGTCGAGCTCGAGCCCGAACAGATCAAGAAGCTGGCTGACGGATTGGCCGAATTGCGTTCCATCATCAAAACTTCCGATCCCAGCTGAAATACCCACCACTGAAAAAGGAGGTGGCCGTGAGCAACACGACCGCGACATCAACGCACCAGAACGAGGCTCCGCCGAGCCTCCTCAAGCAACCGAAAGCTGTGTGGGCGGTAGCCTTTGCCAGCGTCATCGCCTTCATGGGCATCGGTCTGGTCGACCCGATCCTCAAGCCGATCGGTGAACAACTCGACGCCACACCGTCCCAGGTTTCACTCCTGTTCACCAGCTACATGCTCGTCACCGGCGTCGCGATGCTCATCACCGGTGTGGTCTCGAGCCGCATCGGCGCCAAGAAGACGCTCCTCGTAGGCCTCGCAATCATCATCGTGTTCGCCTCTCTTGCAGGCGCTTCCAGCACCATCGGGCAGATCGTCGGATTCCGTGCAGGATGGGGACTCGGCAATGCGCTCTTCATCGCAACGGCACTCGCGGCCATCGTCGGCGCGGCCAGTGGCGGTGTCGCACGCGCGATCATTCTCTACGAGGCCGCATTGGGTATCGGCATCGCGGTCGGACCGTTGGTCGGCGGGGTTCTCGGTGACATCAGCTGGCGCGCACCGTTCTTCGGCGTCGCAGCCCTGATGGCGGTTGCCTTCATCCTCATCGTCGTGATGCTTCCCAGCGCACCCAAGCCAGAACACCACACGTCGATCGCCGCGCCCTTCCAGGCGCTGCGACACCGCGGACTACTCACCGTCGCCATCACCGCGCTGCTCTACAACTACGGATTCTTCACCCTGCTCGCGTACACCCCGTTCCCCCTCGACATGGGGGCGTACGCGATCGGATTCATCTTCTTCGGCTGGGGTCTGATGCTGGCGATCTCGTCGGTCTTCCTCGCCCCACGCCTGCAACGTCGCTTCGGCACACTGCCGATGATGATGCTGGCACTGACACTGTTTGCACTCGACCTGGGCATGATGGCTCTCTTCACCGAGAACAAGATCGTTCTGATCGTGGGCGTCGTCCTCGCCGGATTGTTCCTCGGCGTGAACAACACACTCATCACCGAGACCGTCATGATCTCGGCTCCCGTGGAACGGTCGACTGCCTCGGCCGCTTACAGTTTCGTTCGATTCGTCGGCGGCGCCGCAGCCCCGTGGGTAGCCGGCAAGCTCGGCGAATCCAACGTCCACATGCCGTTCTGGGTCGGCGCGGTTCTCACCCTCGCCGCCGTGTTCGTCCTGTCGAGCGGACGCAAAGTCCTCGCTCACGTCGACGACCACGATCCCGCACCGCACAGCGTCGACGAAGCACTCGCCGTAACCGTCGGCGACTGACCCCCTGTGAGTGGTTGAGGAGTGCAGGGACTCCTTAACCACTCACGGGCGTCAGCTCAGGTTCAGATCTTCCAGGCCCAACAGCGAGCGGTACTCGACGCCCTCGGCACCGATCACCGCGTCCGCACCCGTCGCACGATCGACGACCGTCGCGACTCCGACCACGGTGGCCCCTGCTTCGCGCAGTGCCTTCACCGCCGTCAACGGCGAATTGCCCGTCGTGGTCGTGTCCTCGACCACCAGGACCCGCTTGCCGACGATGTCCGGGCCCTCGATCTGACGCTGCATCCCGTGTGCCTTGGCAGCCTTGCGGACGACAAACGCGTCGATCGGGCGTCCGGGAGCATGCATCACCGCCATCGCAACCGGATCTGCGCCCATCGTCAAACCGCCGACGGCGTCGAAATCCCAGTCCGCGACCAGTTCACGCAGCAGCGAGCCGATCAGCGGCGCTGCCTTGTGGTGGAGTGTCGCGCGGCGAAGGTCGACGTAGTAATCGGCTTCCTTGCCCGAGGACAACGTCACCTTCCCGTGTACAACAGCCAATTCGCGCACCAGCGCAGCCAAATCCTCACGATCGCTCATGAGTGCTCAGCCTACCGACCACTGCCTTGTGTTCAGCTTCTGCCTCTGGGCTACGTTCGACTTCATCCTCTGGGCTACGTTCGGCTTCTGCCTCTGGGCTACGTTCGGCTTCATCCTCTGGGCTACGTTCGCCCTCGGCCTCTGCCGACGATGTTGGTCATCCGGCGAACCAGCCCCTTGGGAACCAGACGCCCGGCCGTCGTGAGGACCTTGTACTGGATTCCCGGAATGCTGATGACCTTGTCACCGCCGAGATCCTTCATCGACGCCGCAACCACCTGATCGACGCTCAGCCACATCGGCTTGGGGATCGTGGACATCTCGATACCCGCACGCTCGTGGAACTCGGTGCGGATGAAGCCGGGACACAGCGCCTGCACACGCACTCCCGTTCCGGCCAACCCGCCGGACAGCCCCTCGGTGAACGAAATGACATATGCCTTGCTTGCCGAATACGTCGAACCGCGGCCGGAGAGCAGGCCCGCGACGCTTGCAACATTGACAATCGTTCCGTGCGCCGACGCAATCATGCTGGGCAGCGCCGCGCGAGTCAGCCGCATCACGGCGGTGACGTTGACGTCGAGTTGCGACTGCAGAAGAGCCGGATCTGCGGTCCAGAACTCGCCGGAGGTACCGAATCCGGCGTTGTTCACCAACACCTCGACGCCCTTCTCCAGACGCAGCGCGACCGTGTCGCGTCCGGCCTCCGATGCGAGATCGGCAACCAGAATCTCCGACTCGGTGCCGAACATCGTCTTCAACTCGGACGCGAGGTCGTGCAATCTGACCTCGTCACGCGCGACGAGAACCAGGTCGTATCCGAGGGAGGCGTATTTCTTGGCGAAACCGGCGCCGAGACCAGAGGTAGGTCCGGTCACCAGGGCAACGGGACGCACAGGGCGATCCGAGTGGGAAGTCGACATACCGGCCACGCTAGTGGTTATTGCTACTGGACGGGAACCTTAAAGGTCAGTCGACCGGACGAATTGTGCCCGAGCGCTGCGACGCCGGACGCTGAGCCGGTTTGTCAGCCGCCTCGGGCTTGCGCAGCGATTGGTCCTGACGTGGCGCAGTTTCACGCGGTCCGGACTCACGCGATGCAGACTCACGCGGCGAAAATTCACGCGGCGCAGCTTCACGAGGCGGCTGCTCCTGACGCGTACGGGGCTGCTCTACCGGATCAGGAGTGGGGCGAGACTTCTCGGCGCCCGGCCGCGGGCGGCTCGGATCGTGATCGACCTCGAGTTCGTTGGGATCCGTGACCGGGGGCAGTACGTGCAAAATGCCGGACAGGCGCGCAACCGACTCGATTGCAGCGTCCCAATCCCGGCCGTTGCTGGTCACCGGGAGCGAACCGAGCGTCCACTGCCCTTCGCTCCACAGCATGCTGATCGACGGCGGAACCGATTCGGTGAACGCCACCATGCGCTGATCACAGACGCGACGAGCAATCTCGAGGTCCGTTGCAAAAACCACCCGGGAACCGATCGCACCCAGCAGGTTCAGGTCGCCGTCCTTGGGCGGAGCCGTCGACTTCAACCGAAGATCGATGTCGACGTCCGACCCGATCTCGCGGCGAACGGCCACGATGGTTGCGGTCTCTTCCAGGTCGAACAGCACGAACTGCTCTCCGCGACGGCGGCCTCGGACGACGTCGGTGGCAGTCAGGTAGTCCTGCTTGGCCATGACCGCGCGGTGCCATTCGCCTGCCAGCTGATCATCAGTGGCCGTGTACGTGTAGCCCTGCGCCTTTGCCCAGATCTGGCGCACTCGCCCCGATTGATCTCGCCTCGTCCTGTCGACGTACAGAAGCGCACCCGCGCCTGCGAGTGCAATTACTGCCAGTCCGAACCACATTCCAGTCATCACCCTCCAGGGTAGCGACTCACGGCCTCAACCTCCCGCGACACCCTGGTGGACTCGCCCGATGTGTCGTGAACGACTCAGTTGCCGAACTTCGGCAACGACGTGCTCAGAATCGTGTTCGCGGTCATCGTGCCGTTCTCCACCGGAGTTCCGTCGACGACGATGTTGTCTCCCGGTTGCAGATCGGCGATGGTCGCGCGGTTGAGCGCGATGAGCGTGGTGTCCGAGGTGGTCAGGACCGTCACCTGCGAGCCTCCGATCGAATCGATGACCAACGTGCCGCCGTCGTTCGACTTCACGGTGCCGACGGCTCCCCCGGCGTCACCGATCACTTCGCCGAGCCCGCCCGGAAGCTGGCTGAGCGGGGAATCCGTCGTCGGAGTCGGCGCCGTGGTGCTCGCCTTCGGCGGTGTGGTGGTCGGTGCCTGCGTCGTGGTGGTCGGGGGGACGAAAGCGGTCTGGGTGCCCTTGTCGTTCGAGCCGAACGCCGAGAACGCGATGATCGCGATCACGGCGACCAGGATCCCGACCACGCCGGCGGCCACCCACGTCCCGAGCTTGCGCTTCTTACCGCCGCCGGGCGACCCGTCTTCGATGAACGGCTGTTCCGGCGGAACCCCGCCGCCACCACCGGCAACCGGGTACTGCTGTGTATTTCCGTACTGCTGCGTGTTCCCGTACTGCTGGGCCGTGTAAGGCGGATAAGCCTGCGTCGCACCGGGCGGCGGTGCCTGCGGATCGAACTGCGGGTTGTAGGCGGGAAAGGCCTGAGTGGGGTTCGGCTGCTGCCCCTGCTGACCCAAGTACTCCGTGTTCTGATCCGGACCACCGTAGGGATACTGCTGTGCCCCCGGATACTGCTCTGCCCCCGGCTGCTGACCGAAATACTCCGTCGGCTGGTTCGGATTCGACGGGCCGGACACCGTCCCGTATTGCTCCGTCGGCTGGTCGGGCGTACGCCCCCACACCTCGGTCGCCTCGGGATCCTCACGGCGCGGCCCACCCGAATTGCGCGGATCGTTCTGATCGGTCATGCCTGGCTCACCTTCGGTTAGGACGAAAGAGCGTCGAAGTCGTTCGGAGAGGCGCGGGTGCAGACTTCCCCAGTTCGAGCATCCAGCCATCCAGGGTAGAACAAAAAGCGAATGCCCCGCCGATCCACTTGGATCGACGGGGCATTTCGCTTACCGAATCGAGGCAGAACCGATCAGGAGAGAACCAACTGATCCGCGTCCTCGCTGACACCGACATGCACGGTGTCGCCGTCCTGGACCTTGCCGGCCAGGAGCAGCTTGGCGAGCTGGTCGCCGATCGACTGCTGAACAAGTCGACGCAGAGGCCGAGCGCCGTACAGCGGGTCGTAGCCGCGCACTGCAAGCCACATCCGGGCCGCACCGTTCACCTCGAGGGTGAGACGACGCGCAGCCAGACGCTTCTGCAACTGCTCGAGCTGGATGTCGACGATGTGCTCCAACTGCTCTTCGGAGAGCGAGTCGAAGACAACGACGTCGTCGAGACGGTTGATGAACTCGGGTTTGAACGCGTGGCGTACCGCGTCCATGACCTGCTCACGTGTTCCACCGGATCCCAGGTTGGAGGTCAGGATCAGGATGGTGTTGCGGAAGTCCACCGTGCGGCCTTGACCGTCGGTGAGTCGGCCTTCGTCGAGCACTGCGAGCAGGACGTCGAACACGTCGGGGTGTGCCTTCTCGACCTCGTCGAAGAGGACCACCGAGTACGGGCGTCGCCGAACTGCTTCGGTGAGCTGGCCGCCGGCTTCGTAGCCGACGTATCCCGGAGGGGCACCGACGAGTCGGGCCACCGAGTGCTTCTCACCGTATTCGCTCATGTCGATGCGGATCATCGCGCGCTCGTCGTCGAAGAGGAAGTCCGCCAAGGCTTTGGCGAGCTCCGTCTTACCGACGCCGGTCGGGCCGAGGAACAGGAAGGAACCGGTCGGCCGATTGGGGTCGGCGACACCTGCTCGGGCGCGGCGGACCGCATCCGAGACGGCGACGACGGCGTCGGTCTGCCCGACTACCCGCTTGCCGAGTTCGGACTCCATGCGGAGCAGCTTCTCGGTTTCGCCTTCCATCATCCGGCCGGCGGGGATTCCGGTCCAGGCTGCGACCACGTCTGCGACGTCGTCGGGCCCGACCTCTTCCTTGAGCATGACGTCACCGTCGGAGGCAGCTCCGGAAGCGGCTGCTGCCTCTTCCAGTTCCTTCTCGAGCGCCGGGATGCGGCCGTAGCGCAACTCGGCTGCCTTGCCCAGATCGCCGTCACGCTCAGCGCGTTCGGACTCTCCTCGCAGGGTTTCGAGCTGTTCCTTCAGCACGCGCACCGAGTCGATGGCTTGCTTTTCGTTCTGCCAGCGGGTGCTGAGCTGATTGAGCTTTTCGCGGTCGTCGGCGAGTTCCTGACGCAGCTTCTCGAGCCGTGCCTTGGACGCGTCGTCGGTTTCCTTCTCGAGTGCCACTTCTTCGATTTCGAGTCGGCGAACAGTGCGTTCCACCTCGTCGATCTCGACGGGTCGCGAGTCGATCTCCATGCGAAGTCGCGATGCGGCTTCGTCCACGAGGTCGATGGCCTTGTCCGGCAGGAACCGCGACGTGATGTAGCGGTCCGACAGCGCGGCAGCAGCCACCAACGCGGAGTCGGTGATGCGCACGCCGTGGTGCACCTCGTAGCGCTCCTTGAGGCCGCGCAGGATGCCGATGGTGTCCTCGACCGAGGGCTCGCCGACGAGCACCTGCTGGAAGCGACGCTCGAGTGCGGCGTCCTTCTCGATGTACTTGCGGTATTCCTCGAGCGTGGTGGCACCGACCAGCCGCAGCTCACCGCGGGCGAGCATCGGCTTGATCATGTTGCCTGCGTCCATCGCGGATTCACCGGTGGCACCGGCGCCGACGATGGTGTGCAGCTCGTCGATGAAGGTGATGACCTGTCCGGCGCTGTTCTTGATGTCGTCGAGGACAGCCTTGAGGCGCTCCTCGAATTCACCGCGGAACTTGGCGCCCGCGACCATGGACCCGAGGTCCAGGGACACGACGGTCTTGCCTCGCAGCGATTCCGGGACGTCACCCGCGACGATGCGTTGGGCCAGGCCCTCCACGATCGCGGTCTTGCCGACGCCGGGCTCACCGATGAGTACCGGGTTGTTCTTGGTACGACGCGAGAGCACCTGCACGACACGACGAATCTCGGTGTCGCGACCGATCACCGGGTCGAGCTTGCCGCTTCGTGCGGCTTCGGTGAGGTCGGTCGAGTACTTTTCCAGCGCTTGGTAGGTGCCTTCGGGCTCCGGGCTGGTGACGCGAGCGCTGCCACGGACGGTGGTGAAGGCTTCACGCAGTGCGTCCTGGGTGGCGCCGTGGCGCACGAGCAACTGTGCGACGTCGGAGTCGCCGCCGGCCAGTCCGTAGAGGACGTGCTCGGTGGAGACGTACTCGTCGTCCATCTCGGTGGCGAGGTGCTGAGCAGCGGTCAGTGCCGCGAGTGCCTCACGCCCGAGTTGCGGAGTGGAGCTTGCGCCGGTTGTCTTGGGCAGGCGATCGACGATTGCCTGCGCTTCTCGGTGTACGACGGTGGGGTCGACGCCTACAGCTTTGAGTAGTGGGGCAGCGATGCCGTCGGTCTGGTCGAGCAATGCGACCAGCAGATGGGCAGGCCGGATATCGGGGTTACCCGCCGACGACGCCGACTGCAGTGCAGCCGTCATCGCAGCCTGGGTCTTGGTTGTTGGTGTGAACGAGTCCACTTGTCACCTTTCTGGCGAAGTCGAACGGGAAGAGCCGCGACCGGTTGGTATTGCGACTGTGTCAATATGCTCAACGCGGACAAACTTGAGTCTATTCCGCTCAAGTTTGTTTTCGCCAGGCCGAGTTGGTTTCGTAGGTCACATTTTCAGCCGTACTAGAATTGTGGCGAGAGTTGCAGCTGGTGTGAAAGGGGGATGGATTGGATCCGACAGTGATTGCCCGTCTGCAATCCAGCCTCGATTCTCTGACCGACGACGAAGAGAGCCGTGCGCACTTCTCGGCCGTGTTCTATACCGGCCTCTTTGCGGAACATCCTCTGTACCGCTCATTGTTCCCGGCCGGGATGGAGTCGCAGGGGCACCGTTTCTTCAGAGCGATCGAGTTCGTCGTCAAGAACCTCCCCCAGCATCGTCGGATCCGGAAGTTCCTCACCCAACTCGGCCGCGATCATCGTCGCTACGGCGTCGAGCGTGAGCACTACGAGGCTGCCGGTGTTGCACTCGAGCGCGCGGTTCGGTCGATGTACGGAACCAGCGCGCACAGTCGCTACAAGTGGACACCGGAACTGGAGGATGCCTGGTCTCAGTTCACCGACCTCGTCGTCAGCACGATGGCCGACGGCGCCGAATCCGACACGTCCCCGGCGCTCTGGGGTGGAACCGTGGTCAGCCACGAACGAGTGCTCGACGATCTGGCGATAGTGCGCCTCGAAGCCGACCCACCCATTCCGTACGGGGCGGGGCAATACCTCGGCGTTCAGATTCCCCAACGCCCGAAGATGTGGCGGTACTACTCGCCGGCGATTCCGACCAACCCTTTCGGTCAGCTCGAGTTCCACATCCGCAAGGTGTCGGGAGGATGGGTCAGCCCGGCGATCGTCGGTGAAACCAATGTCGGTGACCGCTGGGTCATGTCCACTCCCCTCGGCGGCTTGGAGGTCGACTTCACCAGCGACCGCGACGTTCTCATGATCGGCTCCGGCACCGGCATCGCCCCACTGCGAGCCCAGGTGATGGAAATGTCTCAGCGCGCGAACAATCCGCGCGTGCACCTGTTCGTCGGCGGACGGTATCCGTGCGACCTCTACGACCTCGAAACGCTCTGGCACATCTCGCTCAGCAATCCGTGGTTGACCGTCGTACCGGTGTCCGAAGAACCCGAAAACCCTTGGTGGCACAACGGACCGGTACTCGAACCCCCCTTCGGAATGCACAGCCGACTGATCGGACCGATCGGAAAAGTAGTCTCGCAGTTCGGCTCGTGGGCCGACCGCCAGGTGCAGATCTCGGGGTCACCGTCGATGATCAAGACGACCGTCTACGCCTTGCGTGCCGGCGGAACTCCGCTCGACCAGATCCGGCACGACCCGCTCTACTGACTACAGGAGAACTTTCATGGCCCAGCGAACCTGGTCGAGCACAGTCGTCGAACATCACCGCCTCCGTGAGGATCTGGCGGTTGTCCGTCTGGTCGGCGACGTCGTCCCGTTCCGCCCCGGCCAGTACGTCGACGTCAGCGTTCCGCAGAATTCGCGGTTGCTCCGCCGACTCTCCCCCGCCCTGCCTCCCTCACACGACGGGAAGTTGGAGTTTCACGTCAAGACGGTTCCCGGAGGTTGGGTCAGCGGTTCGATAGTCAAGGACACCCAGCCTGGTGACGTCTGGCAGATACTCGACCCGCGCGGCAATCTGTCGGTCGACGAGAACGGCCCCACCGTCATCATGGTGGCGGGCGGAACCGGTTTGGCTCCACTTCGCTCGATCATTCTCGATCTGGCTCAGACCCCGAACCCGCCGCAGGTCTACCTCTTCTTCGGCGGCCGAACGCTTCGTGATCTCTACGCAGCGGACATGCTGTGGCTGCTCGCCGACCAGTTTCCGTGGTTGCAGCCGATTCCCGTCGTCGAAGATCTCTCAGACGGCGGCCCGCCCGACGGATGGTTCGACCGGTTGAACGTCGACATCGGATTCGGCGACGACCACCTCATCGAAGGCACGCTCGCCGACGTCGTCGCGTCGTACGGTGCGTTCACCGAACATCAGGTCTTGGTGTGCGGATCAGCGGCCATGGTTCGATCGACGCGTGATCGGTTGATCGAGGCCGGCACCCCGGCCGACGTCATTCAGTTCGACCCGTACTGACGGTCAGTACGTCGGGTCGTTGCGGACGGTGTCGACGTCGATCCCCACTGCACGAAGCCTGAATTTGGTGCTGTTGACCATGGATTCGCTGCCGACGAGCTGAATGTCGTAGCCCGCCCAGTCCCCGAACGAGGTCACGACCTTTCCGACCTTGCCGGTGATGCGGCGCTTCATGCCGATCGGCGGCAGTGGTTCCGCTTCGGTGTGCCACCACGGATTCTCGTCCTCTTCGGAGACGGGAACGATGGTGAGCCACGGGTGCTTCTCGGCCAACTTCCACAGGTGTGGAAGGTCGTAGAGATCGCACGGATTCTGGCCGGAATAGAACAGATGAACCTTGCGGGTGTTTCCGCGTCGGATCAGCTCGAGTATCTGCGCGCGAAGAGGCGCGACACCGGTTCCCGACGCGATCATCAGCAGGTCCTTGGAGTTCTCCGGAATCCCGAGAGCACCGATCGGAGAGCCGACCACCCAGGTGTCGCCGACGGCGGTCTGGTTGACCATCGCCGGGCTGACCCAACCGCCGGTGACCTGACGGATGTGGAACTCGAGGATTCCGGTTCCGTCGTACGGCGTGGCCGGTGAGAGGTAGCGCCACATGCGCGGCCTCGCGGCGACCTGCACGCTGACGTACTGACCGGCGCGGTACTCCATCGTCTGGTCGAGTTGCAGCCTGACGACGGCGACGCCCTTGATGACCGGGCGGCATTCGATGACGGTGGCACTCCAGGCGGGCGGACCGTCCTCGGCGTTGGCGGCGTCCATCATCGCTGCCGAGATGATCGCGAGCGCGTTACGCCACGCGCTGTCGACCTCGTCTGTCCACAGTTCGGCACCCCCGAACGTCTCGAGCGCTTCGATCAAGGCATTGCCGACGGCCGTGTAGTGCTCGTCGGTGACTCCGTACTTACGGTGATCGCGGCCGAGCTGCGCGAGGTACTCGAGTATCGCGTCGGACTCGTCGAGACGTTCGACGACGTGAGCGATAGCGCTGACGAGCCGATCCCGCTGCACATCCATCGCTGCCGGAAAAAACTCACGGGTTTCGGGCGATCGAGCGAACAGAATCGAATAAAAGGTACGGGCGAGCCGTTCCGGACCATCTTCTACCGCAGCGACGGATTTGAAGCTCGACCGGACCAGAGAAATTGCTTGCGAATCCACGCTCATCCTCGTCCCGACTAGACGCGGCAAGACCCGCCGCGGAATTTCGTCTGCAGCTTATGTCACAAATGTCTGACTCGTAAATCATTCTGGACAAGTGTCACAATGCGACCCCATTTCGCGGTGTGACCGTCCCTTTCTTATTCTTGCGTGCAAGATAAACAAGAGCTTCGACACTCTCGATCGCCGAGCTAACGTTCAGCGAAATCTCAACCAGCCAAACAGGAGTCGTGCCGTGGATTTTGTTCGACAGGACGAATTGCCCACCGATAGCGGGCTTACGTCCCAGATCGCCTCCACTACCCCGACGCTGACCGATCTTCAACGTCGGGAACTCGAGTGCGTCGAATTTTTCGACTCTCCGGAACTGGGCCACCTCCCGACGTCTCGGCGGCGCGAAGCCCTGCGTGAGCTCCATCGGACCGGTACCTACACGCACACAGCGGAGGAATTGCTCGTCGGCGCCAAACTCGCCTGGCGAAACCACGCCAGGTGCGTCGGTCGCGCGCATTGGCGGACCCTCAAACTCATCGACGCGCGCGACGCGGTCACTGCTTCTGCTCTCGCAGAAGCGTGCTGGGAGCACCTGCGAATGTCGACCAACGGCGGCGCTCTGCAGTCGGTCGTGACAGTCGGGCCGCTCCCCCGCGAGGACGGTCAGGAGTACCGCATCCTGAGCCCGCAACTGATCCGTTACGCCGGATACCGGCAGCCGGACGGCACCATCCTGGGCGACCCGTGGCACGTCGATCTGACCGCTCAGATCACCGCGATGGGATGGAAGGGTGCGGGTACGCCGTTCGATGTTCTCCCCGTACTGATTTCGGTTCCCGACGAACCCCTGCAGTACTTCGACGTCCCGGCCGACCTCGTTCTCGAGGTCGAGATCGAGCATCCCGAATACAGCTGGTTCGCTGATCTGGGGCTTAAATGGCATGCCGTGCCCGCGGTCTCGGACATGAACCTCGACATCGGCGGAATCGTGTACCCCTGCACGCCGTTCAGCGGTTGGTACGTCAGCACCGAGGTCGGCGCCCGTAACTTCAGCGACGGCGATCGCTACAACATGTTGCCCACCATCGGAGCGATGATGGAGCTCGACATGAGCCACGACCGCACGCTCTGGAAGGACCGCGCACTGGTCGAACTGAACCGCGCAGTTATTCACAGCTACCGCAAGGCCGGCGTCATCATGGTCGATCACCACACTGTCGCAAAGCAATTCATCGATCACATCGCGCGTGAGGACAAGGCCGGGCGCAAGTGCCCCACCGACTGGTCATGGGTGAACCCGCCCATGTCCAGCTCGCTCACGCCGACGTTCCACCGCCTGTACGACGAGCCCGATCTCGACATCCGGCCCAACTTCGTGACAAAGAAGAAGGGCACCGACCAAGGCCGGTGCCCTTTCCACAACTGATCGTGCTCAGAAGGGGATCTGCCCCAATCCGACGCCGACCACGAGCATCGTGATCGAGATCAGGCCGGCTCGCCACAGAACCTTCTTGTGGTGATCCGCCAGTGACACACCGGCGAGTGTGACCAGGAGCAGGATCGCCGGGACCAGCGGGCTCTGCATGTGCACTGCCTGCCCGGTGATCGACGCACGTGCCATTTCCACCGGCTCGATTCCGTACTGCGCTGCCGTCTCGGACAGCACCGGGAGCACACCGAAGTAGAACGCGTCGTTGGTCATGAAGAACGTGAGCGGAATGCTCAGGACGCCCGTGATGACGGCGAGGTGCGGGCCCATCGCGTCCGGAATTACCTGGAGCAGCCACTCGGCCATTGCCTCGACCATGCCGGTTCCCTGGAAAACGCCGGTCAGCACGGCTGCTGCCAGCACCATCGCGACCACCGAGACGATGCTCGACGAATGGCGTGCGATTGCTTCACCCTGATCCTTGACCGCCGGGAAGTTGACCGCGAGGGCGATCGACGACGCGATCATGAAGAGGACCGGAATGGGCAGGATGTCCATCACGAGGACCACCAGAAGGATCGTCGTCAGCGCTGCGTTGAACCACAGGAGTTTCGGCCGCAAGGTGTCACGCCCGGGGGCAAGTCCGTCGATGAAGCGTCCGGTGTCGCCGCCGTCGTCTTCGGGCTCGTTCGAGCCGCCGGCGCCGGCGCTTCCGGTGCTGGAACTTCCACCGTTTCCGACCTTTTCGAGGATGCGCTCAGAAGTCAGGACCAAAGTCCCGATCCTTCGGCGCTCCATGATCCCGAGGTGAATCGCGAACCCGAGCACCATGATCAGTCCGACGATCAACGACGGCACCATCGGGACGAAGACGTCGGAAGGTGAGAGTCCCAGCGCGCTCGCGGCCCGGACGGTCGGGCCACCCCACGGAATGATGTTCATCGTCGCGTTGGACAGGCCGGCGATCACCGTCAGGACGACGGGACTGACGCCGAGTTTGAGGTAGAGCGGGAGCATCGCGGAGGTCACGATGATGAAGGTCGTCGAACCGTCGCCGTCCAGGGAGACAACCATCGCGAGCACTGCGGTTCCGACCACGAGCCGCATCGGATCGTCACGCACCATCCGCAGGATGAGCTTGACCAGCGGATCGAAGAGTCCGACGTCGATCATGATTCCGAAGAAGATGATCGCGAAGAACAACAGCGCCGCGGTGGGTGCGAGCGACTTGATGCCGTCGGTGATCATGTCGCCGATTCCGAGGCCGGCCCCGGCAAGTAGTCCGAAGGCCACCGGAACCAGAGTGAGTCCCACCACCGGGGTCGCGCGTTTGGTGAGGATCAGGAACATGAACACCGCAACCATGAGGAAGCCGAGTGTGACGAGCATGATGAACTCCTTTTGTGCTGAATTGCCGAGAAAAACGGCACGGCAAATCGAGCCGGTGACCTTCGTGGAGGTGAAACGAAACTTCGGTTGTGCTTAGTTGATGCCGGGCGGATCGAGTGTTGCGTCGACAAACCGGGATTGATCGGTGAGGAATGCGGAGAACTCGGGTTCGGTGAGAACTGCACTGTTCCAACCGTTTCGGCGAGACAGCTCGTTCCACCGCGGGCTTGCCGCCAGATCCCGCACCAAATTCTGCAAGTGCTGACGCTGATCGTCCGTCAGGCCCGGCGGCGCCATGAGCCCGCGCCAATTGGTGAACGTGACGTCGACGCCAGACTCCGCCATCGTGGGCGCATCCACCGCCGGGGTACGGGCCGGAGAGCTGACCGCAAGGACCCGAACCGTGCCTGCCGCAATCTGATCGAGGTACTCACCGATACCCGTAGCAGCGACGTCGACCTGCCTGGTGAGCAGTGCGGGAAGCAGTTCTCCGCCGCCGTCGTAGATGCGGTACGGGGAGCGCGACGGATCGACACCGACCGCACGGGCGAACAGAAGGCGGAACAACCCGTCCGGTCCACCTTCACTCGAACCACCGCCGATCGAGATCGACGACGGATCCGCTACCCAGGCCTGCGTCAGATCGGCGAGAGTTTTGTACGGTGAATCTGCTGGAACCAGTAGCGCTTCCGGTTCTTCGACCAGTCTCGCGATCGGCGTCACGTCGGCAAGAGTGTGCTCGGACGGCAGTATCTCGAGCGAACCGAGAACTCCGAGTCCCATGACCATGAGAAGGTCGGGGTTTCCGCGTTCGAGAGCCAACCGGTTGAGTCCGACGATGCCGCCCGATCCGGGCAGTACAACGACGTCGGCGTCGACGGTTCCTTCGTCGGCAAGTGCCTGCACCATGGTCCGGGCAGTCAGGTCGTAACCACCACCGGCCACCGAGGGCACCAGTACGCGCAGTTCTTCGGAACTCTCACCCGCTCGGCCACCGGCAAAGAAGGACTCGACCGGAGTACATCCGGTCGAGAGCACGAGAGTCATCGTGCAGGCACCGAGCAGGGCGATATGCCTGCTCAGCCGCTTCGATGCGCTCATGGCCTTGTCCTTGTCTGCCGGTACCGATGTGTGAACAGGTTTCATACTGACGCACTTTGTGACTGGGGTCACCATTGGGAAAGCAAATTGATTTGTGCTCATTGTGCTCACGAACGGCCGCTTTCCCGGCATCGAACTGAAGGCTAGGGTCTGGCTGGTGTCCTCAGGAAACGAGCAGGCGGAGCGAGAGCGCAAGTTGCCTCTGCGTGCGCGACTGCGTCGGCGCCGGCACACTCTGGCGACACAACTCCTCGAACTGCAACTTCTGATCGTCGTTGCGGTCCTCGTGTGCGTCACTGCCCTCTCCCTCGCGCAGTCGTCTGCGAGTTTCCAACGCGAGGAAGGACGCCGCGCACTCTCGGCAGCGGAATCGCTCGCGGCCAATCCGGCAGTACGCGAACTGCTCCCCCAGGCTCAGACCCGCCTCCGCTCCGGACTACAAGGTTCTGTCGACTCAGTCCGCGCCATCTCTGGCGTCACTTACGTCTCGCTTGCCGACGCCGACGGCGGTGTCGTGATTTCGACGCGTCCCGGCGATGTCGGCATCGACGCACGTCAGACCCAGGATCGGTCATGGACGGGTGTGGTCGACACCCCCTCCGGCAAGGCCGTCGAGGCGCACGTTCCGATTCTCGGCAGTGAAGGAGCGATTACCGGAACCGCGATCGTCGGCATCGAGTACCCGTCGATCTGGACGCGGCTAGGACAGTCCGCGCCGAATCTCCTGGTGTACCTGGCGGTGGCCTCACTGCTCGGCGGCGTCGGGTCGATCCTGTTGGCCCGCAGGGTCAAACGGCAGACCCTCGGCATGGAAGCCGGCGAGATCCTGGACCTGGTTCGCCAACGTGAAGCAATGCTGCGCGGTCTCAAGGAAGGCGTCATCGCATTCGACGCACAGCGAAAAGTGGTGCTGATGAGCGACAGTGCCCACCAACTCCTCGACATCCCACGCGGCAGCGCCGGTAGATCGGTGCGGGACCTCGGTCTCGACGACCGCCTCCAGAGTGTACTGACTTCCGGCACAACCGAATCCGATCAGTTGGTTCTTGTCGGCGATCGCCTGCTCGTCCTCAACACCGTCTTGATCGAATCGAAGGGCCGCACCATCGGTTCGGTCACCACTTTCCGCGACCGCACCGAATTGCGCTCCGTGGAAGAAGAACTCGACGTGACCAAAACCAGCACCGACGCACTACGCGCTCACATCCACGAGTTCGACAATCAACTGCACACCATCTCCGGCCTCATCCAGCTCGGCGAATACGACGAGGTGGTCGGCTACGTCGAGGGTCTGACCATGGAGCGCGCGCAGGTCAGTGCGACCGTGACCGAGAAGATCGCCGACGTCGGCACCGCCGCACTCGTGATCGCCAAGATAGGCGCCGCTGCACAGGGGTTGGTCACGGTCGAGCTGGCGTCGGACACGCATCTGGAGACGGTGGACCGCAGACTCGGGCGAGATCTCGTGACGGTGGTCGGAAACCTCGTCGACAATGCCGTCGACGCCGTCGGTGAGATGCCGGAAGCCTCGCGCCGCAAGGTTCGATTGTCGATTCGCGACCGTGGCACCGCCGTCGAAGTGCGGGTAGAAGACGCCGGCCCCGGTATCGCGCCGGAGAATCGCGACAGGGTTTTCGGCCAGGGTTGGAGCACCAAGGGACAGTCGAGTGACGGACATGGTTTCGGCTTGGCGCTGGTACGTCTGACGTGTCGTCGACGAGGCGGTGATGTCACCGTGAGCACTCGTTCGGCAGAAGGCATCGAGTGGACTGTCTTCACGGCAGTCCTACACGACGGAGAGGGCGCATGATCCGGGTACTGGTGGTCGACGACGACTTCATGGTGGCGAAGGTGCACAGCGGATTCGTCTCACGGATAGACGGTTTCGAAGTGTGCGGCGTTGCCCATTCGGCCGAGGCCGCACTGACCGCAGTCGGTGAGTTGCAACCCGACCTGGTTCTTCTCGACGTCCACCTGCCCGGCACCACCGGACTCGATCTGATCGCCCCGTTTCGCGAGCTGGCACCGGAGCTGGATGTTCTTGTCATCACGAGTGAACGCGAGGCGGGCTCGGTCAAGAAGGCACTGCGCAGCGGCGTCGTGCATTACCTGATGAAGCCATTCACGTTCGAGGTTCTACGTGAGCGTCTCGAGCGGTACCGATCGACGTACGCGAACCTCGACAGCATCGGCGAAGCTGAACAGCGAGCGGTGGACGAGGCTTTCGGCGTGGCCGGTGGCGCGAGCGCGGCATCGTCCCTCAAGGGTCTACCGAAGGGACTCAGTCCTGAGACCCTTCAGCTGGTCGAGACAGCACTGCGTGACGAAACCGAACCCGCCTCGGCTACAGACATTTCCGAGAGGGTCGGCATCTCACGGGCGAGCGCGAGGCGCTACCTCGAATACCTCTACGAAACCGGGCGATCCACCACCTCGCTGAAATACGGAGTGGTGGGCCGCCCGGAGCGTCGATACGTCTGGAAGCGCTGAACCTGCGCTACACGACGCTGGTTGCTAGACCGCGCGGGCGCTGGTCTCCCAGTACCTCGCGCGCAGTGCCTTCTTGTCCAACTTGCCCAGCGGCGTCAGCGGAAGGGAATCCACGAAGTCGATGCTCTTGGGCGCGTGAACCGAACCCTTGGCTGCCTTCACCTTCTCGACCAGTTCCTCGGTGTCCACGGTCAGTCCGGCACGAAGCACCACGCACGCCTTGACGGCTTCGCCCCACTTGTCGTCGGGCACACCGACTACCGCCACCGATGCGACGGACGGGTGCGCCGAGATCACGTCCTCGATCTCGCGCGGGAACACGTTGAAACCACCGGTCACGATCATGTCCTTCTTGCGATCGACGATGGACATGAACCCGTCCTTGTCCTTACGGGCGATGTCGCCGGTGTGCAGCCAACCACCACGGAACGCCTCGGCGGTCTCGGCCGGCTTCTTCCAGTACCCCTTCATGATCAGCGGACCACGGACACAAATTTCACCGAGTTCTCCCTGCGGCACCTCGTTCAGGTCGTCGTCGAGCAACCGGACGTCGAGCCACGGCACCGGCCGTCCACAGGTGGCGAGGCGAGCCGGATCGTCGGCGAGGTGTTCTTCCTTGCGTAGCACCGAGATTGTCATGCCGCACTCGGTCTGACCGTAGAACTGGAAGAAGATCTGACCGAACTTCTTGATGCCCTCCTGCAACCTGGCCGGAGACATCGCGGACGCTCCGTAGAACAGCGTCTGCAAACTCGAGACGTCACGCTTGGGCAGATCCGGGTGATCCATGAGCATGTAGATCATGGTGGGCACCAGCATGGTTGCCGTGATCTTGTGCTTCTCGATCGCTTCGAGCACCGCGCCTGGTTCGAAGGCGGGCAGGACGATCAACGCGCCGCCGCGCAGCAAAGTCGGGATGAAGAACGCCGCACCCGCGTGCGAGAGGGGCGTGCAGATGAGGAAGCGGTTGTCCTCGGGCCACTGCCACTCCGACATCTGGATCTGATTGAGCGCCGCACCCGAACGGAAGGACCCCACAACACCTTTGGGCTTGCCGGTCGTTCCACCGGTGTAGACCATGCTGCTGGCGTCTTCGGCGTCGACGTGCGCTGCCTTCAGCGGCGCGGGCTCGAACGTGGCAGCCAGCGCAAGGATGTCGATTCCCACCTCGGACGGCCCCATCGAGAGCACGTTGGTCAACGAAGGCGACGACGCCTTCAACTCGGCGGCACGCTCCTCGAAGGCATTGGGATCGAAGATGAGGGTCTCGATCTCGGCGTCGTCGACGATGTACTTGTGATCGTCGAGCGATCCCATCGGGTTCAGGGCGCTTGCCCGGCACCCGGTGATCATGGTCGCGCCCATGCTGATCAGGACCTCGGGGCGGTTCTTCGACAGCATTGCGGTGCTGGTGCCCTGAGTGATTCCCAGTGACGCGAGCGCCTGGGCGAAGCAGCTGATCTGATCGCGCATCTGACCGCCGGTGAGGATCACGTCGCCGAGGTACAGCGCGGGCTTGTCGTGATTGCGTTCCAGAGCGGTGATGAGCAGGTCCGGACCGTAAACCGGTCGGTGCAGGTCAGCGAACTCGTCTGTCATCTGGTCTTCCTTCTGCTCGGCGCGTGCAGTCATCGAGATGTGCTCCCGGTCACGGATACGATATCCAGAATTGCACAAAACTGGAACAGGTTCCACCTCTTCGATCGAATCCGAGAATGCTCCCGATCAGCGGGAAGCCCGTCGTCACCCGCCAGAGCGGTGGTTAGCGTCGATGTACCCACCGAGACGACCGCGTCTCGGTCGCGTCCAACGGAGAGTGTCATGACTACCAACCTCGGTACCGCCCACTTCACGGCAACTGCTCCCCGTGCTGCCACCACCCTCCTGTCCGATTTCGACTCGTTGTACGGAACCGTGCGCTCCGCACCCGACGGGTCCGTCGTCGAGCAGGACGTCGTGTTCTTCGGACGCCCCGATCCCGGCGCGCTGCTCACCGGATCCGTGAGATCGTTGGGTTCGACGCTCGAGCGGATCACCGAATACCACGATCAGACCGGGCATCTGGTGGCCGAGGTCTTCGTCCGTGAAGCCCCGGCGGTTTTCGTCCGGGAAGCACCGACAGCGGGCGCGGGAACCGATTCCGTTGCTGCGCTTGCCGATTTTGCCGCTCGGCGTTACGGCTCCGCGTCGCTTCGCCGGTTCCGCGGACGCTGCACCGCGACCTCCGTAGGAACAGATCTGAACTGCTCCGTGACGGTGCTCGCCACGTACGAGAAGGACCACGAGAGCGTCACCGACGTAGCTCTGGTCGCCACCGATCCCGCCGGGGTCGTCACCGCCCGAGCCTGGGCGACTTACGCGATCGACAATGCGGCGACTCTCGCGAGCTGAATCTCTGCAGGTCACCGAGTAGGCGTTCCATCCAGCGGGAACTGCCGTATCTCCAGCGGGCGCTTCGTCGTTGTATGAGGCGGATCACATCACTGGAGCGTCGCAAGACGCGGCTCGGAGGAAGACATGGCACTCGGAACCGGCCCACTCACCACTACGGACGCCCCGACGCAGTCGGGCGCCGGCGAGGAAATTCGAGAAATCGAAGCGGCAGCGCCTCCCGCGCGGTTCGCGCGTGGATGGCACTGCCTCGGACTCAGCAAGACCTACCGCGACGGTCAACCCCACCAGATCGACGCATTCGGCACCAGCCTTGTCGTCTTCGCAGACAGTAAGGGCGACATCAAGATCCTCGACGCCTACTGCCGCCACATGGGTGGCAACCTGGCGCAGGGCACGGTCAAGGGCGATTCGATCGCCTGCCCGTTCCACGACTGGCGTTGGGGCGGTAACGGAAAATGTACGGCGATTCCTTACGCACGACGGGTTCCGCCGCTGGCCAAGACCCGGGCTTGGACCACACTCGAGAAGAACGGCCAGCTGTTCGTCTGGCACGATCCCCAGGGAAATCCCCCGCCCGCCGAGGTCACAATTCCCGACATCGAGGGCTTCGGAAGCGATGAGTGGAGCGACTGGAGCTGGAACACGCTCACCATCGAAGGCTCGCATTGCCGCGAGATCGTGGACAACGTCGTGGACATGGCCCACTTCTTCTACGTTCACTACTCGTTCCCCAAGTACTTCAAGAACATCTTTGAAGGTCACGTCGCGAGCCAGTACATGGAATCGGTGGGACGTGAGGACGTCATCAGCGGTACCAACTACGGCGATCCCAACGCTGTTCTTCGTTCGGATGCTTCGTATTTCGGTCCGTCGTACATGATCGACTGGATCAAGAGCGAAGCCAACGGGCAGATCATCGAGACCGTATTGATCAACTGCCACTACCCCATCTCGAACAATGCCTTCGTGTTGCAGTACGGCGCGATGGTCAAGAAGCTTCCCGGTATGGACGACGAGTCCACTGCAGCGATGGCCGCGCAGTTCACCGAGGGTGTCGAGATGGGATTCCTTCAGGACGTGGAGATCTGGAAGAACAAGGCCCCGATCGACAACCCGCTGCTCTCGGAGGAGGACGGCCCGGTTTACCAGTTGCGGCGCTGGTACAACCAGTTCTATACCGACGTCGAAAACGTCACGGAAGACATGACGAAGCGCTTCGAATTCGAGATCGACACCACCCGCGCCGTGGAGAGTTGGAAGCGGGAAGTCGCCGAAAACGTTGCCGCACGCGACGCCGGGGCGCTCGAGACAACCTCCTGATCCGCAGTCGAAAACACAGCTGAAACAACCGGACTGGACGCAAGGAACAACATGACGTACGAAGTGCTCGAACAGATCAACGCGATGGCCGACGACATCTTCGCCGAAGGCATCGAGGCCGAGCGGATCGGCCGGGTGGCCGACGACACCGCCAAGAAGATGAAGGCAATCCGTTCCATCCGCATGCTGCAACCCAAGGAACACGGCGGCATGGAGGCGCATCCTCGCGAATTCGCCGAGACCGTCATGCGCATGGCTTCGCTGAATCCCTCGGCCGGCTGGGTGCACGGGATCGTCGGAGTTCACCCGTGGCAGCTCGCGTTCGCGGATCCGAAGGTGCAGCAGGAGATCTGGGGATCGGATCCCGATACCTGGATGGCCTCGCCGTACATGCCCGGCGGAATGTGTATCCCGACCGACGGTGGCTACAAGTTCTCCGGTCGCTGGCAGTTCTCCTCCGGCACAGACCATTGCGACTGGGCATTCCTCGGCGCGATGGCCTGTGACAAGGACGGCAACATGGAGATGCCGCCGCGCATGCTCCATGTCATCATTCCGCGCACCGACTACGAAATCATCGAAGATTCGTGGGATGTCATGGGACTTCGCGGCACCGGCTCCAAAGACCTCGTGGTCAAGGATGCCTACGTCCCCGATTACCGCGTCATGGACTGCGACGAGGTCATCGACGGCACGGCAGTGCGCAAGTACGGACGAACCGAGACGCTGTACCTGATGCCGTGGTCGAACATGTTCCCCCTCGGTATCACCGCCGCCACGATCGGCATCTGCGAGGGAATGCTCTTCCACGCCAACGAGTACCAGGCCGATCGCATCAACGCACAGGGCACGGCCGTCAAGGACGACCCGTACACCTTGTTCGCAATCGGTCAGGCAACGGCCGACATCCGGGCCGCGCGCGACACCCTCCTTGCCAACGTCGACCGCATGTGGGATCGAGTGGACGCCGGCAAGGAAGTGACCTTCGAGCAGCGCGCCGAGGGACGTCAGACTCAGGTGCAGGCCGCCTGGCGCGCGATCAACGCAATCGATCAGGTCTACCCACGCTGCGGCGGCAACGCACTGCGGATGGACAAGCCGCTCCAGCGATTCTGGCGCGACGCTCACGCTGGGCAGCATCACGCAATTCACGTACCGGGCACCGTATTCCACGCCGCCTCACTGAGCCGCCTCGGCGCCGACCCGCAGGGTCCGCTGCGGGCGATGATCTGATCAGACTTCGACACAAGAAATCGACAGGAACCAGACACGATGACACACACTGACATCAAGGGACTTGGCTACGTCAAGATCTCGACCAACGACATGGCACGTTGGCGCACTTTCGCTTTCGACGTTCTCGGCTTCGCCAAGGGCAGTGGGCCGGACGAGAACGCTCTGTACCTGCGGCTCGACGAGCGCGCTGCGCGCATCGTCGTCGTCGAGGGTGAGCGCGACGAGATCGTCAACATCGGTTGGGAGGTCGCCGATCACGCCGCACTGCGCCGCGTTCAGGAAGCGCTCGAGAAGAACGGCACCGAGGTGGAGCAGCTTTCGCTCGCCGAGGCGGACGCTCGACGGGTCGAAGAGGTCATCGCCTTCACCGATCCCGGCGGAGCAGCCATCGAGGTCTTCCACGGAGCGATCCTCGACCACAGCCCGGTGGTGACGCCCTTCGGCGCTCGATTCGTCACCGGCTCACAGGGTCTCGGCCACGTCGTGCTTCCGGTGATGGACAGCGCGGCGAGCTTCGACTTCTACACCGAGGTGCTCGGCTTCTACCCACGCGGCGCGTTCCGTCTGCCGGCTCCGCCCGAATTCGGGCCGCTGCGAATCCGTTTCATGGGCGTCAACGAGCGTCACCACAGCTTGGCCCTGTGCCCGGCACCGCACGGCGGCGCACCCGGCCTGATTCACATCATGGTCGAGGTGGACACCCTCGACGCCGTCGGCCAGGCACTCGACCGAGTGATGAAGGACGGGTTCTCCGTGTCGTCGACCCTGGGTCGTCACACCAACGACAAGATGATCTCCTTCTACGTCCGCGCACCCGGCGGCTGGGACATCGAGTTCGGCACCGAGGGCTCGAAGGTGGATCAGGACTCGTACTCCTCCGAGGAGATCACAGCAGACAGCTACTGGGGCCACGACTGGTCGGGCAGCGAGCCGCTGGCAGCGATGTAGTACCTGCCGGCAGCGATCTAGTACCTGCCAGTAGTTGAACGAAGGGGGCCTGCGCGAGCATTCGCGCAAGCCCCCTTCGTCGTTTCTCCGGTGGCGCGCCCGAAAACAGACCGGTGATCCACTTCACAAATTCGCAAGTCTATGACACTATTTCTAATTGAAATAGCCAGTTCACTGGTTGTGGAGCTCTAAGAGAAGTGAGGTACACGATGACACTGCAGGCTGTAGATGCTTTGGGCGCCGATTCGGCCCCGACGGCAATTCTCGATCGCGTCTCGCTGGTTCTCGACGCCTTCGACGGTCCCGGCAGGTTGACGCTCGCTCAAGTCGTTCGGAGCACGGGCCTTCCCCGCTCGTCTGCCCATCGCATGCTCGAACGTCTCGTCTCGATGCGTTGGCTGCGTCGCGACGGCCGCGACTACGAACTCGGTATGCGCCTCGTCGAATTGGGATCGCTCGCGGTTCATCAGGACCGCCTCCACGCTGCAGCCATGCCGCTTCTCCACGAGCTCTACCGCGTCACCGGCTTTGTGGTTCACCTCGGCATCCTCGACGGCCCCGATGTGGTCTACATGGAGAAGATCGGCGGACGCCTCGCAGCCGCGGTGCCGACGCGTGTGGGTGGTCGACGCCGGGCCGAGACCACTGCGATCGGTCAGGCGCTGCTCGCATTCGGTTCGCCGAAGTCCTCGGGTTACGCGCTCCCCCACCTCGCCCGGATTCGCGAATCCGGGGTTGCATTCGAAACCGGAAACGGCTTACCGGGATTCAGCTGTCTTGCGGCACCGATCGGCCCCATCGGCCGCGCTGTTGCCGCGGTATCCATCTGCGCGCCGTCGAAGGCTCTCCGCCTCGACCACGTCAGCGCAGCACCGGTGCGGATGGCGGCCGCTGCCATCTGGCGAGGCATCGACGGCGGATCGCTGAGCGTCACCCCGACATTGCAGCGTCGTCACCTGCTGCGCAACATGCCGACCGCAGCCGGGGCCTGACTCAGATAGTCGAGCCGTTACCGGTGAGCCCGGCCTGCTCGAGCGCCAACACGTACTCCTCGACGTTCTTCCATCTGCCAGGCGTCGAGGGCAACGGCGATCCCAGTCGATCGTGCTCGGCGACGTTCGCGTACTCGGCGGACGCACGATCGATGTCTTCGAGAAGTTCGCGAGCAAGTTCGATCTCTGCTCGGAAGTAACGCTCCGACCAGCGCAACGTCATGACCGGGAACGACCAGGCCGGCTCGTTCTCGGCATGATCTGCGTGGAGCTTCGCGCGTCGAATCTGCTCTTCGACGTTGGCGATGTGGGCTTCCACCAGCGCCTTCAGTCGCTCGGGCTCGTTGAGATGCCCCATCCACAGACGCAGCATCACGCCGTGCTTGAGCACCGGAACCTCCACTGGAGCTTCGCGTGACCACGTCCGGACGGCGTCGGTTCCTGATTGGGTGATCGAGTAGAGGCGCTTGCCACGTACACCCGGCTCGGAGACGACCCGGGACTCCACGAACCCGATGCTTTCGAGCTTCTTCAGCTCTGCGTAGACCTGGCTGATGGACGGGCTCCAATAGAAGAAGCCGACGCTCCAGTCAGCCCATTTCTTCAGATCGTTTCCGGTCAGTTCCTCCCCGAACGTGAGCATTCCGAGCACTGCCCAGCTGGTAGCGGGAAGTCCTCGGGACACGTCATCAGGTTCGGACATGCCCGAAGTCTAACAATCACTGGTGATTTGCTGGTTTCGTAGAATCCGAACGGACCGCTGAGCGGGATCAAATTTGTGTGAGACCGCTTGACCTGGCACTCGGGGGTCCGGATCCGGGCAGAGACGGCATTACTGCCATTGAGTGGGACTGCCGCTGGATTACCGCCGCGACGCCACACATCGTTGCTTCTGAAGTTGTTTGCAGAGTTCGAACAAGGAGACGACATGTCCGTGGAAAACGCCGAGCCGCCAGTTCTGGACGGGCGCACACTTCGTAACGTGATGAGCAATTTCTGCACCGGCGTCACCGTCATCACCGCTCACGACGGAGATTCGCCACTGGGCTTCACCTGCCAGTCCCTGGTCTCGGTATCGCTCGATCCCCCGCTGCTCTCGTTCTGCCCGGCGAAGACGTCGACGAGTTGGCCGAAGCTTCGTGAATCCGGAACTCTCTGCATCAACGTTCTCGCCCACGATCAGCAGGACATGTGTTCCGCCTTCGCGCGCGGCGGAACCGACAAGTTCCTCGGCATCGAGTGGGATGCCGCCGGCAACGGTGCTCCGGCGCTCAGCGGCGCGCTGGCCCGCATCGAGGCAACCGTCGAGCAAGAGCACGACGCCGGTGATCACACCATCGTCGTCGCACGCATCACCGATCTGAACGTGCTGCGCCATGACGGTCCGCTTCTGTTCTATCGCGGTGGATTCGGACGCTTCGACGCCTGAGTTTCTTGTGCCCGTCCCGCTGCGTGGGAGATTGCGGCGCCGAATCGAGACAGCACCGATAGCGTCCGAAGTAGTTGTCAGACCCTGAACTTCTCGACTGATCGGACTAACTCGATGACCACTCTCGAACCAAACACCACGGCCGCGATCACGGCGACGGTAACCACCTACCTCGACGCCGTGGCTCGCGGATCGTCAGCGGACATCGCCGCCCTCTACGCCGAGAACGCAACGCTCGAAGACCCGGTCGGCAGCGAACCCCGCGTCGGCAAGGCTGCGATCACCGAGTTCTACGGCGCTCTCGAGGGCGGTTCGCAAGAGACGGAACTGCTTACCCTGCGGGTGAGCGGATCCAGCGCGGCCTTCCACTTCCGCGTCGTCACGCCGGTGGGCGATCAGGTCTACGAGGTCGAACCCATCGACGTCATGACTTTCGATGCGGACGCGAAGATCACGAGCATGCGCGCCTTCTGGTCACCGGCCGATCTGATTGCACGCTGATGCGGCAGGTCAGTTGCCGCAACTGCGGAAATCGTGTCCTGGTCGAGAAGTACAGCGACGCGCACACCAGCGTTCAATGGCTCGAAGAGTCGCAGGAAGTGTGCCCGGAGCTGGGGCGCGCGAACAGCCGTGCCAACGCTCAGCGGACGTGTGGCGCTCTGCGTCAGACGATCAACGACCTTGCCGACGCCGGCGAGCTCGAGATGAGCCTTCGCAGTTACCCGGTGCCGGGCAAGCTGTCCTGAACGCTTCCGCGTAGCACTTCGGCAAACATGCGCGCCGATTCCAAGTCGTCGGCGTTCGGCCGCCCCTTCCGGATGCCGCCGACGAGTTTGAACGGCAGATACGTATCCCACGCACGCGACGAGAAGGCTGCGACCACATCGAAGCCCTTCTGTTCGAGGAGCTGAACCAGTGGGCGGGAGAAGCGGTGAATCCCCTTGTCGGGAAAACCACTGGTGGCGAAGACAAATGCCTTGGATCGGCGTTCTTCGGGGAGCGACTCGATGAACGAACGCAGGTCTTCGTGATACGAACGCAGGTAGATCCCGGATCCGAAGCCCACGAGGTCGTAGTCGGCGAGCTCCGCGGCGTCGATGTCGCCGGGTTCGACCACGCGAGCATCGAGAACTTCGCCGATGACGTCGGCGATCCGCCGCGTATTGCCGTGGGAGACAGAGGTACACACGATGATCGTCTTCATCGACTGCCTTCATTGGTCGTGGACATGTGCATCTTCTCCCATAGGTTTGTCACGCAACTCCACCAAGGATATGGGCAGGACTGCGCTCGACTTCCCTTTGGTGAGGAAAGATACCCGTCATGTCAGCACGATTGAAGGGGCGAAAACGCGCAGTCAACTCGTTGCTCGTCGACGTCGAACGATGGGCCGGTGAGCACGACGGCGTCAAAGCTGTAGCGCTGGTCGGGTCGTACGCGCGCGGTGCGGAGTGTATGGCGAGTGATCTCGATCTGATGATCCTGGCCGAAAACCCGGAGGCACTGGCCGATGAAGACTGGTTCGTGCAGATCCGTCCCGACGCGCGTTTCATCCGAGCAGCGAACTGGGGACCGGTCCGAGAGCGACGCTTCCGTCTGGGGTCCGGTCTTCTCGTCGAACTGAATTTCGCGACCGAAAGCTGGGCGGACGTTCCGCTAGACGGGGGCACGAGGCGCGTTCTCGAAGACGGTCACCGAATTTTGTACGACACGGGGCCACTTCGTGTCGCTGCGAGTGCTGTAGGAATTGATCGATGAGCACTGCGTCGGTCTTCGAAACCTTGGCCGCCGAAGTATCCGCGTTGCGCGGCTCGCCTCTCGTCGCGATCGACGGCGTCGACGGGAGCGGGAAGACGACCTTCGCGAAAAACCTCGCGGCACAGCTGAATGCACGCCCCGTCATCGTGATTCACGTCGACGACTTCCTCAATCCGTCGGAGATTCGTCATCGTCGAGGGCGACAATCACCGGAAGGGTTCTGGCTCGACAGCTACGACTACGACGCCCTCGAGCGGCATGTTCTCGACCCACTGACACCGGGAGGGAGCCGCCAGTACCGACAACGACGGGACAGCGACGCATACCTCGTTGCAGCCGATGGAGCGATCGTCCTCGTCGAAGGCCTGTTCCTGCATCGTGACGAACTTGCTTCCCGATGGGACTACTCGATCTTCCTCGACGTGCCCTTCGGGATCACCGCGCAGCGTATGAACCTTCGCGACGGAACAAATGCAGATCCGGAACATCCGTCGATGAACAGATATGTCGGCGGCCAACGACTTTACTTCGCCGCTGCGAAGCCCTGGACCCGAGCCGACTGCATCATCGACAACGCCGACCCGCGCCTGCCGCGCATCCCCTCCTAGGATCGCACTCCAGTTCTCGAGCGACACTCGTATTTCACCTCTGCCCTGCCTGGGAATTCTCCCGAACGGTCGCGATAAGTCCGATTTTGCGGTTCTATGGACACGCATGCTCGTTCGTCAGATTCACGATCGCCCAAGGTGATCGTGAGGATGTGAAGGAAGTGCCACAGTGGTCGAACACATCGGCAGCAGTGCCGAAGACGCTCTGCTTCGCGGCGGCCGCTTCTTCACTCCAGGCGAGTTCTCCGCCGACCTCAGAACCGTGAATCGTCGAGGAGGTCGCGACGGCGACATCTTCTACCGGGATCGTTGGAGCCACGACAAGGTGGTGCGGTCGACGCATGGAGTCAACTGCACCGGATCATGTTCGTGGAAAATCTACGTCAAGGACGGGATCATCACCTGGGAGACCCAGGAGACCGACTATCCGACTGTGGGGCCCGACCGGCCCGAATACGAACCGCGCGGCTGTCCACGCGGAGCAGCCTTTTCCTGGTACACCTACTCCCCCACCCGCGTCCGGTATCCGTACGCGCGTGGCGTGCTCGTCGAGATGTACCGCGAAGCGCGAGCCCGACTCGGCGATCCGGTGGATGCGTGGGCCGATATTCAAGCCGATCCCCAGCGTCGCCGAAAGTACCAGCAGGCCAGGGGGAAAGGTGGTCTGGTGCGGGTGACGTGGGCGGAAGCCACCGAAATGATCGCGGCTGCACACGTGCACACCATCAAGGAATACGGCCCCGACCGCGTTGCGGGCTTCTCCCCCATTCCGGCGATGTCCATGGTGTCGTTCGCTGCCGGATCGAGGTTCATCGAACTTCTCGGTGGCGTGATGACGTCCTTCTACGACTGGTACGCGGACTTGCCGGTCGCGTCGCCCCAGGTCTTCGGCGATCAGACCGACGTGCCGGAGTCCGGGGACTGGTGGGACGCGTCCTATCTGATGATGTGGGGGTCGAACGTGCCGGTGACACGCACACCGGATGCTCACTGGATGGCCGAAGTTCGCTACCGCGGAACCAAAGTCGTCTCGATCAGCCCTGACTACGCGGACAACACCAAGTTCGCGGACGAGTGGATGCCATGCGCCGCCGGAACCGACGGCGCGATGGCAATGGCAATGGGACACGTCATCCTCTCTGATTTCTTCGTCGAGAAAAGCGAACCGTTCTTCGTCGACTACGTGCGACAGTTCACCGACCTGCCGTTCCTCGTCACCATCGAGGAACGCGACGGGCGGCTGGTCGCGGGAAAGAATCTGACGGCCGCAGATCTTGGCGAATCGAGCGAGAACGCTGCGTTCAAGCCGGTTCTCGTCGACAGTGCCACCGACTCCGTGGTCGTACCCAACGGCTCTCTCGGCTTTCGATACGGCGACGAAGGTGTCGGGAAGTGGAACCTCGATCTCGGTGACGTCGAGCCGGCGCTGACTGTCGCATCCGATGGAGGCGAAACCGCAGAAATCCATCTTCCTCGCTTCGATACCCCAGATGGCCACGGTGAGGCCATGACTCGGGGTGTCCCGGTGCGTCGCGTCGGGGATCGTCTGGTGTGCACTGTCTTCGATCTCTTGCTCGCGCAGTATGGGGTACGACGCGACGGCCTTCCTGGCCGCTGGCCTACCGGCTTCGCCGACGTGAGGGCTCCGTACACCCCAGCTTGGCAGGAATCGATCACCGGTGTCAGTGCGTCGCAGGTGATTCGAATTGCGCGTGAATTCGCCACCAACGCCGTCGACTCGGGTGGTCGTTCGATGATCATCATGGGTGCCGGGATCTGTCAGTGGTTCCACGGCGACGCGACGTATCGAGCAGTTCTCAGCTTGCTGATACTCACCGGATCGATGGGGCGAAACGGCGGTGGATGGGCGCACTACGTCGGGCAGGAAAAGTGCCGCCCCGTCACCGGTTGGACAACGGTCGCGATGGGCACTGATTGGCTCAGACCGCCTCGCCAGATGGCAGGCACCTCCTACTGGTACGTCCACACCGACCAATGGCGATACGACGGCTATCAAGCCGACGCCTTGTCCAGCCCCACCGGTCGCGGCAACTTTCGCGACCGCCACACCATGGACGTGCTGACCTCGGCCGTGTCGATGGGATGGACGCCGTTCTACCCTCAGTTCGATCGCTCCAGTCTCGATCTCGCCGACGAAGCAGACACACACGAACGTGATGTCGTCGAACACGTCACAAGCCAATTAGCTTCGGGAGAACTGAATTTCGCGGTCACCGATCCAGACAACCCCAAGAACTGGCCCCGCGTTCTGAGCGTATGGCGAGCGAACCTTCTGGGCTCGTCGAGCAAGGGTAACGAATACTTCCTTCGGCACCTCCTCGGTACGGACTCGAATCTGCAGGCGGAGCCGACACCGGAAGAATTGCGCCCCGGTGAAGTGAGGTGGAGCGACGACATCCCCGAGGGCAAACTCGATCTGCTCATGTCGATCGACTTCCGAATGACGTCCACCACGCTGCTTTCGGATGTCGTTCTGCCGGCCGCCACCTGGTACGAGAAGGCCGACCTGTCGAGCACGGACATGCACCCCTTCATTCATGCTTTCACCCCCGCCATCGACCCGCCTTGGGAAACACGTTCCGACTTCGACGCTTTCGGCTCCATTGCCAAGACATTCAGTGTCCTGGCGCGCAAGCACCTCGGGAAGCGTCGAGATGTCGTGATGGGAACACTTCAACACGACACACCTGGTGCAATGGCCTACCGCGCAGGCAGAGAACATGATTGGCGGGCTCGCGGCGAGAGACCCGTGCCGGGAAAGACCATGGGCCCCCTCGTGGTGGTCGAACGAGACTACCCAGCCGTCGCAGAACAATGGGCCGCGTTGGGTCCACTCGTCGAAAAAGCCGGGCTCACCACCAAGGGCGTCACGACGCATCCAAAACGTGAAGTAGAAGAGTTGGCCGCCAAACATGGGGTCTTCGATTCGGGAGTTGCCGCCGGTCGACCGGCGCTCGACACCGCAGAGAAGATGGCCGAGACAATTCTCGCGTTGTCCGGCACCTCCAACGGAAGATTGGCCGTCGAAGGGTTCGCCCAGCTGGAAAAGCGAACCGGCCGACCGCTGACCCATCTGGCAGCCGGTAGCGAAGAACGCCGGATCACGTTCGCCGACACTCAAGCTCGCCCTGTTCCGGTCATCACCAGTCCGGAATGGTCCGGGAGCGAAACCGGTGGTCGCCGATACGCGCCTTTCACCGTCAACATCGAAGAACTCAAACCCTTCCACACCCTGACCGGTCGAATGCACTTCTACCTCGATCACGACTGGATCGAGGAGTTGGGTGAGCAGCTACCGATCTATCGGCCACCGCTCGACATGGCAAGCCTCTTCGGCGAGCCTGCGCTCGGCGATCGGAACGGTGGAATCGGTTTGAGCGTCCGATATCTGACCCCTCACTCGAAGTGGTCGATCCACTCCGAGTATCAGGACAACCTGTTCATGCTCTCGCTCTCGCGTGGCGGCCCGACCATGTGGATGAGCCCAGGTGACGCTGCCAAAATCGCGGTGTCGGACAACGACTGGGTCGAAGCAGTCAATCGCAACGGCGTGGTCGTGTGTCGTGCGATCGTCTCGCACCGGATGCCGGACGGGGTGGTGTACGTCTATCACGCTCAGGAACGGACTATCGACGTTCCGCTCACCGAGACAACGGGAAAGCGCGGCGGAATCCACAATTCGCTGACCAGACTGCTGATCAAACCTTCCCACCTCGCCGGTGGTTACGCGCAGACGTCATTTGCTTTCAACTACCTGGGCCCGACCGGAAATCAACGTGACGAAGTGACGGTCGTGCGACGTCGCTCGCAGGAGGTGACGTACTGATGCGAGTCATGGCGCAGCTGGCGATGGTGATGAATCTGGACAAGTGCATTGGCTGTCACACCTGTTCGGTGACGTGTAAGCAGGCGTGGACCAACCGATCCGGCACAGAGTACGTGTGGTTCAACAACGTGGAAACACGACCAGGACAGGGTTATCCGCGAACCTACGAGGATCAGGAAAAGTGGAACGGCGGTTGGGTCCGCGACAAGAACGGCCGACTCCGACTGCGCGACGGCGGCCGATTGAAAAAGCTCTCACGCATCTTTGCTAATCCGAAGATGCCGTCCATCGAAGACTATTACGAGCCCTGGACGTACGACTACGAAAATCTTACGCAAGCGCCCTTGGGTGATCACATGCCGGTGGCAGCACCACGAAGCCTGATCAGCGGCAAACCGATGAAAGTGGAGTGGTCGGCGAACTGGGACGACGATCTGGCCGGGTCGCCCGAAATCGTGCCGAACGACCCCGTGCTGAAGAAGATCAACGAGGAGGTCAAACTCCAACTCGAAGACACCTTCATGTTCTATCTCCCGCGAATCTGTGAGCATTGCCTGAATCCGTCGTGTGTCGCATCCTGCCCGTCGGGGGCGATGTACAAGAGAACCGAAGACGGGATCGTTCTCGTCGATCAGGACAAGTGCCGAGGCTGGCGAATGTGTGTCTCCGGATGTCCTTACAAGAAAGTCTATTTCAACCACAAGACTGGCAAAGCCGAAAAATGCACGTTCTGCTACCCACGCGTCGAAGTCGGATTGCCGACCGTGTGCGCGGAGACCTGCGTCGGCCGTCTGCGGTACATCGGCCTCATCTTCTACGACGTCGACAAGGTGCTCGCGGCGGCGACCGTACCCGACGAGAAGGATCTGTACGAAGCTCAACTCGATGTCCTCCTGGATCCGAACGATCCAGACGTCGTCGAAGGCGCTCGTGCAGAGGGAATCTCGGACGAGTGGATCGAGGCGGCGCAGAAATCGCCCATCCACGCGCTGATCAAGGACTATCGTGTCGCGCTACCGCTGCATCCCGAGTTTCGCACCATGCCGATGGTTTGGTACGTCCCACCCCTGTCACCCGTGGTCGATGCCGTGAGCCGCGACGGTCACGACGGTGAGGACGTCGGCAACCTGTTCGGTGCTCTCGACTCGTTGCGGATTCCGATCGAATACCTGGCCGGACTGTTCACGGCCGGCGATACCGGCATCGTCGACGGAGTTCTGCGACGACTGGCCGCGATGCGTTCGTACATGCGCGACATCAACCTCGGACGTGAACCGCAGCCTCATATTCCCGAGGCCGTGGGAATGACGGAGGAAGGCATCTACGAGATGTACCGGCTACTGGCATTGGCCAAATACGAGGAGCGCTACATCATTCCCACTGCCTACGCGGCCGACGGACACAAGCTCGAGGAGACGGCAACCGAGTGCGCTCTGGACTTCGACGGCGGGCCGGGTATGCACGAATCCGGACCGTTCGGGGAGGCCAGCGGTGGCCCGGTCCCAGTGGCAGTCGAGACTTTTCACGCGTTGCGGGAGCGTCAGACCACGGAGGAATTGTCCGCCAACTCCGCTGACCCGTCCCGGGTCAATCTCCTGAACTGGGACGGCAAGGGCAAACCCACCGGACTCTTTCCCGATCGAGGTGGGCGGTGATGATCGGATTCGGCCGAAGCAATCGCGGAAGCGGTCGCCGCGGCGCCGTCGCGCAACACCGACTGGTGTGGCATGCCGCCGGCCTGTTGTTGGCCTACCCCGACGCCGGACAGAACGAGCGACTGGACGTCGTCGAGGACATCCTCGGCCATCTACCGCCGAGTTCTCGAGATCAACTCGCCCAGACCTGTCGCTTTCTCCGTGACTGCGACGAATACGTCGCGGCCACACAATACGTTGAGACGTTCGATCTCCGTCGGCGCAGCACTCTCTACCTGACGTACTGGACTGCGGGCGATACCCGGAACCGAGGGCGCGAGATCTTGTCATTCGCCGACGCGTACCGTGCGGCCGGAGTCGAGCCGCCGAAGAGCGAATCGGCAGACCACCTGACCGTTGTACTCGAGTTCGCCGCACGAATCGATCCCGAAGCCGGATCGAAACTGCTGTCAGCGCATCGAGTTCCCCTGGAAACAATCTGGTCTGCATTGACCGACTCGAACTCACCATATGCTTCGGTTCTCGCGGCAGTGTGCGGAACCCTGCCATCCGTGTCTGATCAGGACGTGCTTCGGGCCCAGCATCTCGCGGCGTCAGGCCCGCCGGCCGAAGCGGTCGGCCTCGAACTTTTCACCTTGACCGTCCCACCCCGCCGTGAAGGAGTGACGTGAGATGTCTGCCGGTGAAATCTATTGGGACGTAGTTCCGTACGTGGTCTTGGCGATCTTCGTGATCGGTACGTGGTGGCGCTATCGCTACGACAAGTTCGGTTGGACTACACGATCATCCCAATTGTACGAACACCGATTGCTGCGCATCGGCAGTCCACTGTTCCATTTCGGGATCCTGGTCGTGATTGTCGGGCACTTCATCGGGTTGGTGATACCGCAGTCGTGGACCGACGCGATCGGTATGAGCGAGCACGTTTATCACCTGCAAGCCCTCGTACTGGGCTCGGTTGCAGGTGTTTCCACATTGGTCGGCGCCGGGATTCTCGTGTACCGCAGGCGTACCCGCGGACCGGTCTTCATGGCAACTACGTGGAACGACAAATTGATGTACGTGGTGCTGATCGCCGCAATCGTCGCCGGTCTGGCGACCACAGTGCTCGGCTCCGGCGCATTCGGCGAGGAAACCAACTACCGCACAACCGTTTCGCCGTGGTTTCGTTCGATCTGGATCCTGCAGCCCCGCGGTGACCTGATGGCACAGGCATCTCTCGATTTCCACATCCACGTCTCGATTGCGATGGTGCTGTTCGCATTGTGGCCGTTCACGCGCCTGGTACATGTCTTCAGTGCACCGGTCGCGTACCTGTTTCGGCCGTACATCGTCTACCGCAGTCGCGACGACGCTCGTAAGAACGAACTGGTCGGCTCACGTCCCCACCGTCGGGGTTGGTGAACTCACCGCCCGCAGTCGTCGCACCGAAGCAATCAGCATGACTGTGCATAGCACTACCGCCGGCCACACCAACACTTCGCCTACCGGCTTCAACCAGGAAACCGACGCCGTCGCCGCGACAGTCAGCGACGCGGCCGACGTCATGCCCATCGGAAACGCGGTCGACCAGCGCCTGACATCGTATTCGATTCGCGGCCAGACTAATTCGCAGACAAGCAACACGGCGTAACAACCGAGCACGATGACCATGAGCACTACGCTCACCCTTTGACAGAAATGATGCAGCCCTTGCGGCCAACCCACCGCCTGCGCTGCTGCAGACAGCTTTCCCGCCGCTAGCGTCGAAATCGCCAGCGCCCCACCGAATACCCAATGATCACCGGCACCGACGCGGAGTTGGTTGAAAGAGAACCTGACGAGTACCAAGACGTAGAACGCCAGACCGAGCACAAAAGCAGCAGCGGACGGGATCGCGATCCAGTGCGCTGTGGTTGACGCCGCGAGCGTTGCTCCCAACACAGCCAGGCCCTGTGTGGCCACGCAGAGCAGAAAATGGACGCCGACGGTCGGCGAAGTCCAGTGTCGAATGACCGCAGGTATGAGTACGACCCAGGCAAGCAAAGCGATCACGAGAGCGGCGTATCCGACCGGGCTCCAGTCGAGCAGAACAAATCGCGTACCGAGGACGGTTGTCGCCGCTACGCCCGTGAGCGCCGGTGGTGTGTCCGCCTCGTCGATCCAACGTGCTCGTTCGTCGACCAACCTCGACGTGAACACGACGACAAGAACGAGCCAGATTGCCATCCCGATCACCAGCCATGCCAGCGAAAAGGTTTCGAGTCCTGTCAGGTGCAGCGCCACCGACACGATTCCAGAGGACATCGCGGCCGCACCGGCACCCGGAGGGATGACCTCGAGCGTGCGGCCGGCTGTCGATCTCGCGCGGTGATCGCCGGGCACACATCCATGATGCGTGACGACCGGACTGGCCGCGGTGATTTCGGCCCCCGAATTCCGATCTGTTTGTGGCCGCACGATCAGAGACGGCTGGCCTCGCGCCGACTGGAACGCGATCGAGGGGGGAGATCGTCCCAACACGCACGCGACCTACGAAGAGCTCAAAGCTGAGATTGGGTTTAAGCTTCGAAATCGTACTCGCCCGCAACAATTTTTCATCCCACTCGCCGTTTCAGCGAATTGCGTTTCAGTGAATTGAATGGGTGATCACGATGACCGAAAGCTCGTTGGAAGCAGATGTCGACGGTGTCGAACAGGCCGTCCATACGGGGGTGCTTCCAGGGTGGGATCAGGTCGAGACCGATGTCGTGGATGCGTACGAAAGATACCGGTCGCGAACATCGGGCGTCGTTGCCGACTACATACCTGCGTTGGCGGCAGCCGACCCGGAATTGTTCGGAATTTCGGTCGCGGAAGTCGGCGGTGCCGTCCATGTGGCCGGAGAGGCGGACGCCGAATTCTCGATCCAGTCGATCTCGAAAGCCTTCGTCTATGCGATGGTGTGTGAGGAGCTCGGCCATCGTCTTGTGCGAGAGCGAGTGGGTGTCAACAACACTGGGCTGTCGTTCAATTCTGTCATTGCGATCGAACTGAACGACGGTCACCCGATGAACCCGATGGTCAACGCAGGTGCGCTCGCCACGACCGCACTCGTCCCAGGAGCCACACCTGCGGAGCAGTGGGAACGGATCCGCACCGGGCTCTCCCGATTCGCTGGACGCGAACTCGCGCTCGACGGGGAGGTCTATCACTCCGAGATGCTCACCAACCAGCGCAACCAAGCCATCGCCCGATTACTCGAGAGCTACGGCCGCATCGATCTCGATCCTCTCGACGTGGTGGACACCTATACGCGGCAGTGCTCTCTGAAAGTGAGCGCTCGCGATATCGCGATCATGGGAGCGACATTGGCTGACGGCGGAGTCAATCCTGTGACGGGTGATCACGTCGTCTCGCCGCAAGTGTGTCGGGACACTCTTTCCGTGTTGGCAGCAACCGGAATGTACGAGCGTTCGGGCGAATGGCTCTTCGAGATCGGACTCCCTGCCAAATCGGGGGTGTCCGGCGGAATCGTGGCGATCGCACCGGGGAAAGGCGCGATCGGCACCTTCTCACCGCGTCTGGACTCTGCCGGAAACAGCATTCGTGGGCAGCGCGCTACCGCGTACCTCTCGCGGACCCTGGGACTGAACCTGTTCGCCTCTGCCGCCCACCGCACCGACGAGGGAGATTCTCATGACAACTGACCGAACTGCACCCTCGACCGACGAAGACCAGCAATCTTGGCTACCCATGGTCGGACTTTTCTTCGCCCAGATTCTGATGTCCTTCAACGTCGCCGCGCTTCCCGTCTCGCTCGGCGGCATGGTCGAAGACTTCGGCGTCGCTCCCACCGTCGCTAGCACCACGATCGTTGTCTACGGCCTAGCCGTAGCCGCGTTGGTGATGGTCGGTGCGAAACTCGGTCAACGGGTTGGATGGGTCCTGATCTTCCGCTTCGTCGTCGCCACTTTCGGCTGCTCGGCCCTGATGATGATCCTCGCGCCGTCGATCGGATGGGCCATTGCAGGTCAAGCCGTGGCCGGCGCGTCGGCCGCGATCATTGTGCCGTCACTCGTCGCATTGATCGCCGAAAACTACCGAGGGGCACAACAAGCCACTGCTATCGGATCGTTGGGCTCGGCACGGGCAGTATCTGGATTGAGTGCATTCTTCATCGGAGGCGCCCTCGGCACACTGGTCGGATGGCGTCCGGTTTTCGGTATCGTCCTCGCCCTCGCAGTCGTAGTCTTCGCGCTCAGCTTCACCCTTCGCTCCGATCGCGGGCACGCCGGTATCAAGATCGACCTCGTCGCGGCAGCCCTCATCGGTGCCGGCGTCGTCTTGCTCACTCTGGGCTTCAACAACCTCAACGGATGGGGAGTCTTCTTCGCGTCCGCGGACGCCCCGTTCGACCTACTCGGACTCTCGCCTGCTCCGCTATTCATCCTCGTCGGAGTGGTGCTCGGACAAGCATTCTTCACCTGGACTCGACGCAGAATCCGTGAGGGAAAAGTGCCCCTCGTCGATCTCTCGGTACTGGGAAGCTCACGCGAGCGCGCTGCGGTATATGCAATGTTCATCGTCGTAGCACTCGAGGCTGCGCTGAACTTCACTGTGCCCCTGTATATCCAGATCGTACAGGGCCGAACACCATTCGACACCGCACTCGCAATGATGCCGTTCAATCTGACCGTCTTCGTCACCGCGACACTCGTTGTCCGCTTCTACAAGCGATACAGCCCCCGCACCATCGGAGTCTTCTCGTTCACGCTCACCACTGTCGCACTTGTCTGGCTTGCCTACGTCGTCACGAATAACTGGGAAACCGTTCCGACTATCGCCGGCCTGATCGTGTTCGGTATCGGTCAAGGCGCGCTGGTCACCCTCGTGTTCAACGTCCTCGTCACCGCTGCGCCCAAAGAACTGGCCGGAGATGTCGGGTCCATTCGCGGCACAACTCAGAATCTCGCATCCGCGGTCGGCACAGCTTTGGCAGGAGCACTTCTCGTCACGATCTTGAGCTTCAGTGTCGGTCAAGCTGTCGTCAGCAATGTCGACCTACCCGAATCCCTCATCGCGCAAGTCGATCTCGACAACGTCAACTTCGTCGGCAACGACCAACTTCGTGAACTCCTCGAGGACACCGATGCAACGGCCGAGCAAATCGACGCCGCCGTCGCCGTCAACGAAGACGCCCGACTCGGAACCCTCAAATTGGGCCTCCTCATCCTCGCCGCCATCAGCGCAACGGCGATCATCCCTGCCACCCGCCTTCCCAACTACCGCCCACACGAGATCCCAGACCCGTCGGACGGAGAAGCGGTCGGTGTGAAGCTGTAGCGGGAGACTCATTCTCCAGGGCCGTTGACCACAACCGTTCTCGATCACCGGGAAGGTGCCTTCAACGCACGATCTTTCGGCAATAGTTTTGTGACATGGACGATATTGTCGACGTACTTGTCATCGGTTCGGGCGCTGCCGGATCGGCCGCAGCGCTCCAAGCGCACGCCGACGACGCATCGATCGTGATTCTGGAAAAGAGCGGACCCGATTCCGCGGGCGGCAACACTCGATTGTCCGGCAGTGGATGGTTCGTCAACCAGGACCCCGCTGCCGCCCGAACCTTCCTGCGTTCGTTGAACGGGGAGTTCCCCGTTGCCGACGACGTCATCGATGCCTGGGCCGAGAACACTCACGGGCTGTCCGACTGGCTCCGCAGTCTGGGTGCAACTGTAGCGATGACCGGCGATTTCCATTCCACGGCGGAGTACGGCGAACTCGACGGAAGTTCCTGTTACGCAGGAATGGACACCATCGACGGGAAGATGGGCAATGAACTTCTCTACCGGTTCCTCGTCTCCGCTCTCGCGGAACGCGGCATCACAACTCTTTTCGACACCGAAGCCACCAGACTCCTGACAGATGAATCCGGAGCGGTGACCGGAGTCGAGATCCGTTCGGGTGAACTAACTTCGCAGATCCAGGCGCGCCGGGGTGTCGTCCTTGCCACCGGAGGATTCGAAGCAAATCCGACGATGGTGCGCGACTACCTGCGTCTGGAGAATCCGAAGATCTGGGGCTCACCATCGGCTACCGGCGACGGTCACCGCATGGCGCAAGCGGTAGGCGCAGATCTGTGGCACATGAACAACATGATGACCATTACGGGAATCCCCGGTGATCCCGAGAATCCGACGGGTTTCTTCCTGGCACTGTGGAATGCCCACAACTATGTGTTCCTCAGCCGGGAAGGTCGACGCTTCACCGACGAGTCGGCCGAAATGCGGCACGGTCATGTGTTCAGAGAAGGTTCGTACCAACACTTTCCAGTGCAACCGATGAACATCGTCTTCGACGAGACGATGAGGTTGGCTGGACAACTGAGCCCCGGTCGCGACGCACTGCCCGTCGGCCACAGAGTTCTCGACGAAGGGTACGAGTGGAGCGCGGACAATCAAGCTGAGATCGACAAGGGATGGATCGTCAAGGCAGACACGCTCACCGAACTCGCCGGGAAGCTCGGACTGGACCCAACCGTCGTGGAAACGAACGTGCGACGCTACAACGAGACGTGCGCGGACGGCGTAGACCATTCGTTCGGTCGCAATCCCGAGACGTTGGCCCCGGTGGCCACGGCTCCGTTCTACGCCGTCGCCGCACCGCCACTGCTGGGTTGGAGTAACGGCGGACCGCGCCGCGACGGTCATTCCCGCGTTCTCGATACTGCCGGCAACCCGATTCCAGGACTGTATGCGGCGGGCGCCGTCAGTTCCACGTACAGCGCGGCGAAGGACGGTGGATTCCATATCGCCGATGCCTTGGCGTTCGGCCGCGTTGCCGGCGCCCATGCTGCCGCGCGCCACGCTTGATATCACCGGCCTTTCGGCTGACTAGCTACGCACAATCACGTGGCTGGTCAGTTGTGGTCGGTCGTCGCGCAAATGAATTCTGCCGCCATATCTCGATGATGATACAAAAATCGGACATCATGAGATTTCGAGACAAATACCTGCATTTTTGCCAATTTGAGACAAATGCAGGCTGAGCCCACTCTCAGCCTTCTGTGGGTCGGAGCTGCGTGCCAGAACACTGTTTCCTACCCATACTGACGCCTCGGGACCCGTGATCGTTACTCGTCTGAAAACATCCGATCCGAGTGCCTTTGCGAGGTAGGTGCATTCCCGGTGTCTTCGTCTGGGTCGGACTCCGAACATCGCTGCAGCGTCGCCATCGAGCATGGTTTGAATGCGACCGACTATTCGTCGACGCTGCGGTCGCTCCACATTTCCTGATTTGCCGTGGAGATCGCGTGCACCTGTTTCAGGGCGACGTCTTACTATTTTGCGTCGGGCGCGGCTAATGCTCGTCACTACTCGATGATAATCGAATATGAAATTTTATCGGATTTCACCGATCGGTGTACCCAAATTTCCCAATAACAAACTCAATATTGCATTTTCTTTGCGTCGACTTATCTAATTCTTTGGGTTTGAAATATTTCGATGGAACCAAATATTTCTGCTTGGCCAATCCGCAACCGTATCGGCGCCGAATGCCTTCCGACACTCATTGTAGATATGGAAGGTTGAATATTATGATCAACTACCGCAAATCACTCGTCGCGGTGGCTGCCGCAGCGTTGGTGCTCACTCCCTTGGCGGCGTGTTCATCGAACGACGACTCCGGGACATCGACGTCGTCGAGTTCTTCGGCTGCAACGACGACGCAACCGGCGCCGGCCGCCGAGGTCGACAACCTGACCGGTGTGAGCACGGCCGTCAAACTCGATGCAGGTTTCACCGGAGCTCTCACGACCCTCGGTTTGACTCCAGGTGTCGTGGGATCGGCCACCCTGGCAGATGGCTCGATCAGCTTCCCCATCACCGGCGGAAACGTGAAGTACTGGACGCCTGGCACCGTGGACCCCTACGTGCAGGGAAAGATTTTGCACGACGGTAGCGGTCTTTCGTTGACCGCTGGCGCCACCACAGTCGAATTGACCAACTTCGACATCGATCCGGGTACGTCGATCCTCAAGGGCGATGTGTTGGTCAACGGCGCTCCGGCGGCGAGTGGCGCTGTTCTGTTCGACCTCAACGGTCGGACATTGAAGCCGCTGCAAACAGGTCCGAACGATACCGCGATCCTGCAGGGTACCGAGGTGAAGATTTCCTCTGACGCTGCGGCCTTGTTGAACAAGACCTTCAATACCGATGCGGTGACACCGGGGTTGCTGGTCGGTATCGCCACCATCACGATCGCAACGAAGTAATCCGATGAGTTTCGTAACTGCGAAGGTCAAGGGATTATTCAATTCCTTCGCGCCTTTGCGGTTGCGGCCTCGGAGTTCCGTCCGAGGTCCGTGGCTGACCTCGGTATTCGGTGCCGTCTTGCTGATCGGTCTGCCGATCGTGATCATCACCGGGTTGTTGTCTTTCATCGCGTATGGTCCCCAATTCGGGCAGGCAATGCCCAGTGATGTCGGTTGGCTGCGCCTGCCGTATTTTCAGTGGCCGACGCGGCCGTCCTGGCTTTACCGACTCACTCAGGGCCTGCATGTGGGCCTCGGGTTGATTCTCGTACCTATTGTTTTGGCAAAGCTGTGGTCGGTGATACCGAAGCTGTTCGTATTCCCGCCAGTTCGTACGCCGGCTCAGGCGCTCGAACGGTTGTCGCTTATCGCGTTGGTCGGTGGAATTCTCTTCGAAATCATCACCGGTGTGTTGAACATCCAGTACGACTACATTTTCGGGTTCAGCTTCTACACCGCACATTATTGGGGTGCGTGGGTGTTCATCGCCGGCTTCCTCACCCACGTCGTCATCAAGATCCCGACGATGGTTCGGTCCCTGCGTCGGCGCTCGTTCCGCACGGAAATGCGTACCTCTCTGGCCGACACTCGACCGGAAGACGACGACGAAACTGGTTTGGTGGCAGAGGAACCCGCTCCGGCGACCATCAGCCGCCGGGGAGTGCTCGCGTTGGTCGGCGGTGGCGCTCTGTTGGTGGGGGTGCTGTCGGTGGGACAAACGGTGGGCGGATTTCTGCGACCGGCAGCTCTGCTGCTACCGCGTGGACGCTCGTACGGGACGGGGCCGAACGATTTTCAGATCAACAGGACGGCATCCGCCGCGCAGATCACTGACGATCAGACCGGTGATCGTTGGAGATTGACAGTGAGCGGGAGCGGTCCGCCCGTGGAGTTCAGCCGCACCGCGTTGTTGGCGATGTCCCAGCACAGTGCGCAGCTTCCCATCGCGTGTGTGGAGGGATGGTCGACGACCGAGGACTGGAGTGGGGTGCGCCTGCGCGATCTCGCCGTGATTGCTGGTGTGCCGCAGCCCGACTCGGCTCTCGTGTCCTCGCTCGAACGCAATGGCCCGTTCAGCACGGCAACGCTGCAAGGGAACCAGGCCACCGATCCCGACGCGCTGCTCGCTCTTCGAGTCAACGGGGTCGATCTCTCGCTCGATCACGGCTATCCCGCCAGGATCATCGTTCCGGCTCTGCCCGGGGTGCACAACACCAAATGGGTGCAGTCCATCGCGTTCAGGGGGGCGTGAGATGAAAAGATTCATCCGATTTTACGGCGCGAACCCGCTTCATCTACTGGCAGTGCTGTTGTGCTTCGCACTCGTCGGGTACGCGGTCATGGTCACCGGTCCGGACGCGTTCTGGAACACCGAAGTGTGGTGGCAGTCGATCGCAGTGTGGTTCGTCGGCGCACTCATCGCTCATGACTTCATCTTGTTTCCACTCTATGCACTCGCAGACAGATCACTCTCGGCTGGGATCGACGCACTGCGAGGCCGGCGCGTTACGCGGCCGACGTCGGTGCCTGCGATCAACTACATCCGGGTCCCGTGCCTGGGGACGGCTTTGACGTTCGTCCTGTTCTTTCCCGGAATCATCAAGCAAGGCAGCGCAACTTACGTAGCCGCCACAGGATTGACGCAGGAGCCGTTTCTTGCGCGTTGGTTGCTTCTCTCAGCAGCGATGTTCGCAGCAAGTGCACTTGCGTATTCCGCCCGACTTGCCATTGAGAGCCTTCGAAGCACGAAAGCAGGTACACCATGACACGGACAATCACATCAGCCGTAGACCCGGTGTCGACAGATGTCGTGTTTCAACGCGCAGGCAAGGGGCTCCCGTGCTGGATGACAAGCGACTCCGGCATCCGCCGAGAGGCACCGCTCGAACGCTGGATGGGCGACACACGCACAACACCGGCTGACCGACACGCAGATGACATCATGCTGGCACACTGCACCGGCCCCACTCTCGATCTCGGTTGCGGCCCAGGCAGACTCACTGCAACTTTGACAGCGCGGGGGGTCAACGCTCTGGGCGTGGACACTTCCGAGACCGCAGTGGCGATGACCATCAGCCGCGGAGCACATGCGGTCAACCGAAACATCTTCGATCCGTTACCGCTCGTGGGGCATTGGGCGCACGTGCTGTTGGCCGACGGAAACATCGGCATCGACGGAGATCCACTACGGGTACTGCGCCGGGCGGCGACACTCCTCGCAACGGGCGGCGTCGTCATTGCCGAAGTGGAACCGCCGGCCGCCGCACATGGCATTCGGGTCGGAAAGATGAGGTGGGAAACCGACGTTCTACAAGGACATTGGTTCAGTTGGGCCACCGTCGGATTGGAAGCCGTCCCCGCGATCGCTACCGACGCGGGACTGCGAGTTGCTCGCACGGTGGAGGTAGGCCATCGATGTTTTGTCTGGCTCACAGCATCGAGTCCGCAGTGATTCAGACGGACGGCACACGCAACTTTCTCCTGCGCGATTTCATCGCTGCAGCACTGGCGCTGATGCTCGTCGTGGCAGCGTTTGTCGTGCCCCATCTCGGGTTGGGCTCGGTGACCCCGATCCTCGACAACACGACCGAGTCCTACAAGGATTTTTCCGACGCGAATCCGCTCTTCGGATTCGTCGACGCTCACCTCGGTTGGGGCACCCCGATCGCCCTCGTAGTGGCGGTAGCGGTCGTAATGTGGGGTCCGCGCGTCGCCGCAGCGCTCACGTGGCGCCGTCTCGTCCTGAGCACCTGGGCAACCTCCGCGATCTGGGCGATGTCATTGGCGATGATCGACGGGTGGCAGCGCGGATTCGCCGGCCGGCTGACCTCACGCGATGAGTATCTGCACGAGGTGCCCGGGATCACGGATATCCCTTCCACCCTCGCCGGATTCAGCGATCGGATACTTGATTTCCAGCCCGACTCGTGGACGACACACGTCTCCGGCCACCCCCCGGCCGCGGTGCTGACTTTCGTGTGGCTCGACCGGATCGGGCTCGGCGGAGGGGTGTGGGCATCCGCGCTGTGCGTGGCAGTGGGCTCGAGTGCGGCGGCGGCGGTGATCGTCGCCGTGCGCGCGCTCGGGGACGAGACCATGGCACGCCGCGCGGCGCCTTTTCTGGCTTTGTCGCCCGCGGCGATCTGGTTGGCGGTCTCGGCAGATGCACTGTTCGCCGGAGTGGCCGCGTGGGGTATCGCTTTGTTGGCCGTCGCCGCACGCGGAAGCGGCCGGCGCTGGTTCCTGTCGTCGGTTGCGGCAGGCGTCCTGCTCGGGTGGGGTGTCTACCTGAACTACGGGCTCGCCCTGATGGCGGTTCCTGCCGTCGCCGTACTTGTGGTCAGTCGCACGGCCAGGCCTCTGATCGGAGCCTCGATGGGAGCCCTCGCTGTGGCGGGTGTGTTCACCGCTTACGGGTTCTGGTGGTTCGACGGCTACTTCCTCGTCCAAGAGCGCTACTACCAAGGCATCGCATCCTCGCGGCCGTTCGCCTACTGGGGATGGGCGAATTTCGCCTCACTGATCTGCGCGGTGGGCCTTGCCTCCGCCGCGGCGCTGCCACGGGTTCTGACGTGGTCGAAACTTCGTGCCCTCTCCCCGGTCAACGTGATGGCACTCGCCGGCCTACTTGCGGTGATCGTCGCCGACCTCAGCGCACTGAGCAAAGCCGAAACAGAACGCATTTGGCTGCCTTTCCAAATGTGGATCCTGACAGCGCCCGCGCTTTTGCCACGCCAGACACACCGATTCTGGTTGGCCGTACAAGCAAGCACCGCGTTGGCGATCAACCACCTCGTCCTCACCAACTGGTGACGCGAAGAACCCCGCGAGACCCTGGACAACAACACACTTAAGGACACACGATGACGAAGATCAGCGATCACGACCTCCCCTTTGCAGACATCGCAGTGATCGGAGGCAGCGGCTTCTATTCCTTCTTCGACACAGACTCGATCGACGTCACACCAGCCACGCCGTACGGAACCCCCAGCGCCCCAATCACGGTCGGAGACGTCGAAGGACGCAGAGTCGCCTTCCTACCGCGACACGGACGCAACCACGAATTCTCTCCCCACACCGTTCCGTACCGCGCGAACATGTGGGCGCTGCGAATGCTCGGAGTCAGAAAGATTTTCGCGCCGTGCGCCGTCGGCAGCTTGACCGCAGACCTCGGGCCCGGCGCAGTGGTGGTGCCCGACCAACTCGTGGATCGGACCAGCGGCCGCGCACAGACGTTCTTCGACAACGGTGGCGTGCACGTCCAATTCGCCGACCCTTACTGCCCTCAACTGCGTAGCGCAGCACTGCAACCCGACACAATCGACGGTGGCGTGATGGTGGTCGTCGAAGGCCCACGCTTTTCCACCCGCGCAGAAAGCCAATGGTATGCCCGCCAAGGATGGACGTTGGTGAACATGACCGGACACCCCGAAGCGGTACTGGCGCGTGAGCTCGAGCAGTGCTACGTCGCCATCGGACTCGTCACCGATCTCGACGCCGGCATCGACGCCGGTGACGGGGTGCGTGCCATCGATGTATTCGCCGAGTTCGAGCGTAACCTCGGACCATTCAAAAAGCTGGTCAGAGCCTCGATCAGTGCCGCCCCCGACGGGGCGTGCGAGAGCTGCCGAGTTCACGACGGAGTCACACTCCCCATCGAACTGCCGACGCGATGAGGGTGCTGTTGACCGGCGCAGCCGGCTTCATCGGAGGACATATCCGCACCGCCCTCGCAGCGCGGGGGCACGAGGTGGTTGCCGTCGACGCGCTGCTGCCCTCCGCTCACGGCTCCGCACCCCGAACACCTCAGGGGATCAACGTCGTCGACGTACGATCCGCCGATGCCATGATTGACGTGCTCCGCGGGATTGATGTGGTCTGTCATCAGGCTGCGGTCGTGGGAGCCGGCATCGATGCCGACGACGCCCCGGCCTACGCCAGTCACAACGATTTCGGAACCGCCGTCCTCCTGGCCGCGATGCACCGAACAGGCTGCACGCGATTGGTTCTCGGTTCCTCGATGGTTGTTTACGGTGACGGCCGCTACCGCAACGCCGCCGGTGTGACGGTGATTCCGCCAGCACGCACACGGCAGGATCTGGACGCGGGCATGTTCGACAATCGCGACCCGGTCACCGGACAACCATTGACCTGGGAAGCGGTCGACGAAGACGCTCCTCTCCGGCCCCGAAGCACCTATGCAGCAAGCAAACTCGCCCAAGAGAACTACGCTCTCGCCTGGGCATTGTCGACGGGCGGCTCGGTCACCGCCTTGCGCTATCACAATGTCTACGGAGAATTCATGCCGCGCAACACCCCGTATTCCGGAGTCGCCGCCATGTTTCGCTCGTCCCTCGAGTCCGGTCAGACACCGCAAGTATTCGAGGACGGCAAGCAAACGAGGGACTTCGTCGAGGTTCGTGACGTGGCGGGCGCCAATGTCGCTGCCATCGAGGCACAGCTGCCCGGCTTCGGTGCCTTCAACATCTGCTCCGGACAGCCGATCACCATCGGTGACGTCGCTAACGTGCTCTCCGAAGCCTGCGGAGGGCCGCCCCCTGCGATCACAGGCAACTACAGGGCCGGAGATGTCCGGCATGTTGTGGCCAGCCCTGTGCGCGCCGAGTGTGAGCTGGGTTTTCGGGCGAGCATCATGCCGGCCAACGGACTTCGCGATTTCGCGACGATGGCGTTACGAGACTGCGAGATTGCGGGGCCTCCACATGTCTGAGGCTGCCGCAATCGACCCGGCAGACGTCACCGTCGTCATTCCCTGCCTGGACGAGGCCGGGTCGCTTCCCGGCGTGCTCGCCCTTATACCTCACGGCTACACGGTGATAGTGGTGGACAACAACTCCACCGACGGAAGCGCCGAGGTCGCACGTGCCCACGGTGCCAGTGTGATGCGCCAGCCGGTGCCCGGCTACGGCTCAGCTGTCCACACCGGAATCATGGCCACTACCACTCCCGTGGTGTGCGTACTCGACGGCGACGGTTCGATGGATCCACGGGAACTGCCTGCAATGATCGCAGACCTGACCGGATCCGACCTCGTCGTAGGACGACGTATCCCACAACGCGGGTGCCGGTGGCCGCTCCACGCGCGATGGGGAAACGCGCTCGTCGCCGCGCGACTGCGCACGAAATATCAATTACCCGTGCACGACATCGGAGCTGTCCGAGTGACTCGAACACGATCGCTGATCGATCTCGAAGTGACCGATCGCCGATCCGGCTACCCGCTCGAGCTTCTCGTCCTGGCGGCGAAGGCGGGCTGGACCGTCACCGAGCGCAACATCGCCTACCGGAGCCGCACCGCCGGCCACTCGAAAGTGTCCGGATCACCGTTGGGCACGATCCGAGCGATTCGCGACTTCTGGAAGGTGATCGGATGATTACTACACCGAACCACGACGACTTCGCCGTTCTGGTGGTGGCGAAGGCACCGGTACCAGGGCTGGCGAAGACGCGCCTGGCGGCAGACGTCGGTGATCGCGCCGCTGCCGAAATCGCTGCCGCCGCTCTGCTCGACACATTGCGTGTCGTCGCGGCAGTCCCAACACGAAACCGGATCGTCGCGATCACCGGCGACCTCGCCGACGCGGTGCGAGGCGACGACGTTCGAGATGCACTGAAGGACTTCATCGTCATCGAGCAACGCGGACACGATCTCGGTCACCGTCTCGCTCACGCGCACTCTGATACCGCTGCCATCGTCAGCGGACCGATAGTCCAGATCGGCATGGACACACCGCAATTGACACCGCAGCTGCTGCTACACGCGGGAAGAACGCTGCAATGCAGTTCTCCCACAGCAGTACTCGGAATGGCCGAAGATGGCGGCTGGTGGGTGCTCGGCGTACAGAACGCAGTCGTTGCCGCTGCCATTGCAACCGTCCCCACTTCGCGGCCGGACACCGGCGAGCGAACCAGAGCAGCGCTGAGAGACATCGGAGTACGGGTATTGCCTGTGGCGACGCTGCGCGATGTCGATTACCTGGCCGATCTTCGCGCTGTTGCGGCCCGCTGCTCACCGACAAGCCAATTCCGCAGGGCCGTACACTCGCTCAACCACGGAAGCTCTGCCTAACCCTCGACGACAAAGGTGAACGACATGGCACGTGAATACACGGTATCCGACAACATCGTGATCGAAGAAGCGCCCTCGACCCTGTACGACCTCATCAGTGATCCGACGCGCATGGGCACGTGGAGTCCGGAAAATCTGGGAACATCCATGCATATACGCCGGGCCAAAGCGTACCCAGGAATGGGATTCGACGGCCACAACAAACGTGGGCGCGTGCGGTGGACCACGCAGTGCACAGTGACCGCGGCGGAAAGCGGACGACTGTTCGAATTTCGAGTACACAAGATCGGCATCTCCAGGCCCCGAATTCCCGCAGCCATCGCAACGTGGCGATACCGGTTCGAGCCGGTGGCCGGCGGGACGCGGGTCACGGAGACATGGATCGACGACCGGCGAGCATGGCCCGATTTCGCGGCAAACATGTTCGACAAGATCGCCACAGGAGGCAAGACTTTCGCCGACTTTCAACGTGGGAACATCAAGAAAACCCTCGAAAACATCAAACGAGACATCGAACAAGGACCACACACCCGCTGACCACTACTCGCGAGAGACATGCGCACCCGAAAATACTCGTCGTAGCCCGAGGAACCGCACGATCGTGGCAATCACGTTCGCGGCAATCAAAACTGACACCTCCAGCGTCCGAGAAGGTTCCGCTGTTCGGGAATGCAGCACCAACAGTGCGCCGCTGGTCACCACCAATCCCAGAGCGAAGACGACCAGTCCTTGCAGATACTGCCTGATGATTCCTGCGGTACCACGAATCCCGAATGTGAATCGCCGATTCACTGCTGTATTCGCTATCGCAGAAATCAACAGCGCCAACACATTCGCGAGTTGCGATGCGCAGTAAACACGGAGGATCAGGAAGAGCAGCAGATACACGCCAGCACTTGCGCCACCAACCAGGTAGAAACTAAACAGCTGGCTACGGAAGAGGTTCCGTGCTCGCGTACGCCAGGTCTCGTGCATCCCGACAGAACTTGTCCCACGCTTTCGGATATCGACCATCACGCCAACCATATGACGGCAACCGGCCGCTGTGTCGGCTGTTTCGACCCTCCGGCAGGTTCTACGGTCACCATCAGAGCATCGACGCCCTCGATCCCCGTGATCACTCGTCGGTCGTCCAATCGGCCTGCATCAACGGTCGAGGGTTCCGCTGTCGAGACCAGCCACAACTGAAATTCCGACCCTCCACGCACCACATCTTCGAGTCCGTGTACCTCCACCGTCACTGATCGAAGTAGATCCGACACAGTCGCTGCGATGGTTCCGCCACCGACGACTTCAGTGCTCATCAACCGTGCGTCCGGAGCTGCCACAATTTGTGCCGAACTCGGAATCTCGCCCTCGAGATCGAATGCGAACGCCCCGCCAACTCCGCCGAGGACGACGATCGCCACCGCCACCATCGCAGCCGCCTTTGTCGGGAAGTCCCTGCGTATCGGTTGGGCACTTTCACCGCTGTACCGACTTGAATGCCGATGCCGCAACACCCGCGCAAGCAACCGTCGACGCAAACGTGGTGGAGGATCGACGGCAGTCGTTGCTGCGAGGAATTCCATCGTCGACCTCACCGCAGCGACCTCACGTAAGAAATCGTCTCTCCGAACGGAATCAGCCAGATCGAGCCACCGCTCGATCTGTAGTCTCTCGTCGTGCGAGACTGCGTCGAGCGCATAAAGACTGGCTAGAAGGTCAGTGGCGAAGAGGAATTCGGCGTCCTCATCCATTGCACGAATCCGAGTGCAGCGCAGTACACGACAGCGCGGGGAGTGACCAACTCGCCCCGTGTCGCCGATCAGGACGAGTTTTGAGCGAATCGCTGCATCGCCCGCACGGTCCTCGATCAAGTACCACCAGAGCACCTCCTAGTAACTCGAGATGGATGCAGGTAAAGCTGCTGAATGGCATTCGTTGCCGACGACGCTGTGGATGGCCAAGCACATAAGGCTTTTCGCAAAGAAACCGTCTCGAAGCGATCAATTCGTGGGCCCTCCCGACCAGGTTCACGCGGACCGACGCACCGTACGCCGACGCCGAGGACACCGGATGTGGTTCTACTTCCAGTATCGAAGTCGGCAGCTGTGAAGGCTCTGAGCATGGATCGCACGACCAAGGGCTCGGCTCCTCTCAGGGCGTTTTCAGCATCGTGTCTCTACGGTCGGATCTGTGAGTGAGACGACGAGATCTGAAGCCGCCCCGACCGGGCGAGCGATGCTGAGTAAGGTCCCCGAGATCACGGTCTGGTTCTGGATCATCAAGATCCTGTGCACGACTGTCGGCGAGAGTTCCGCCGACTGGATCAACATGACCTTGGGTCTAGGTCTGAACGCGACCGCCCTCATTTTCACGGTAGTACTTGCCGTTGTCCTGGTGTGGCAGTTGCGTCTGAACCGCTACGTACCGTTCGTCTACTGGCTGGCGGTTGTGGTGCTCAGCGTCGCCGGCACCCTCTACACCGACATCCTGACCGACGATCTGGGTGTGCCGCTCGCGGTGAGTACGAGCGTCTTCGCCGCGGCCCTGGCTGTGGTCTTCGGTGTCTGGTTCGCCCGTGAGGGAACCTTGTCGATTCACAGCATCGTCTCGCCGGCGCGCGAGTTGTTCTACTGGCTCGCCGTTCTGGTCACATTCGCCCTCGGCACCGCCGCGGGCGATTGGACACTCGAGATCACCGGATGGGGGCCAGGCATCTCGGTCCTGCTACCTGCCGGGTTGATCGTCTTGATCGTGATCGGCTGGCGGCTGGGCGCGAACGCGGTGCTCTCCTTCTGGCTCGCGTACGTGCTGACTCGCCCGCTCGGCGCCAACCTCGGCGACTGGGTTGCGTCCTCGTCCACCGATCGTGGTCTCGGTGCAGGTACGGCTCTCACCAGCGCAATCTTCCTCCTCGCGATTGTGGCGACGGTCGTCTACCTCACGATGACCCGCCGCGACGTCGTCACCGAGCCCGAACTCCCACGCCCTCCGGCCGGCACACCGCATCAAGGTCGCGAGCGGATCATGCTCGGCTATTACGCCGCAGTCGCCGTCGCTGCCGCCGCACTGCTCGTCTGGGCCTCCGCACAGCCGCACGAGGCCCTGGCGGGCGAAGAGGAAACCGGCACGGCGGCGGCGGGCGCGACCCTCACGCCAGGGCAGGCCAGCGCCGTGTTCCCGTCCACAGACATCGCCAACTTTCGCACCATCACGCAGGACACGCTGACAAAGGTACAAGCCGGTGACCACACCGGCGCGGTTGCACGGATCAAAGATCTCGAAACCGCTTGGGACGACGACGAAACATCCCTGCGCCCCCTCGACGCAACCGTTTGGGGCGCACTCGACGACCGGATCGACAGCGTCCTCAAAGCGGTCCGGGCCACCACACCCGATCCGGCTAACGAAACCCGAACTCTCACTGCACTATCGACCGAACTCCAGTAGACAACCACGCGCGTAACCCACCGTGTCAGGATTGTTGTTTCGTATGGCTTTCGCAGTCGATAACTCGTCGCCACGGATCGTGATGACGTCATGGCCCGAAGTCGAGATACCGTCAGCCAACTCATCGGTAATCGTCGATTTTCCGGACGCCTCGATTCCCGAGATCCCGACAATCGTGCGTCCGACGCGGTCTTCGTGGCACCGTAAGACGTGCTCGACGAGTGAAACCGAATCATCTGCCCCGAAGGTTGTCTGTCGATTCACACCCGAGCGGCCTTGACCTCGTCGAAGAACGCGACGACGGCGGCTTCGTCCTCCGGCGGAACGGTGAGCGATGCTCGTGGCCCCGCTACCGCGATGGAGTCGTCGGCGAGCCTGTTCCCGATAATGAGCTTCAGTCCCGACTTCGACGGTTTTGCCTTCACTGCAATGTGTTCGACGTGCCAGCGGGCCACTTCACTCGTGCTCGCGGCGGTGCGGTCGAAGACCTCCACAGTGCGGTGGTCGAGGACCATCACGATGTTGGGCCCGACGGTGACTTCCAGATAGCGTCGTTCCGCCACGGTGTGCGCCTTTCGGTTGGGTGAAACCGACGCTACACACCGTGGCGGAACTCAGCGTGTCCAAACGTCAGCGGGACGAACTGCCCGCATCCACTGGCAGGGCGACAGACGTGATGTAGCGGGCCTCGTCGGAGGACAGGAACAGTGCAGCGTTCGCCACGTCCACCGGTTCGATCCACGGAATGGCGAGCATGTTCATCGTCATCGCCGCGGCAGCAAATTCCTCGCGGGTGGGGTTCTCGAGGTCCGGGCGGAACTTGCCGCGAACCAACGGGTTCTGAATCATCGGGGTGTCGACGTTGGTGGGATGAACAGTGTTGACGCGCACGTTGTACGGCGCCAATTCCTTTGCCAGCGAGCGCATCAAACCGACCACACCGTGCTTGGCCGCTGTGTAGTGCGCAACCCCGACCAACCCCCGCAGTCCGGCGATGGAACTGGTGAGTGTCATCGATCCCCCACCTCGCTCGATCAAATGCGGAGCCGCAACGGTGGTGGTGTGCCACACGCCGGTCAGGTTCACGTCCAGCATGGTCTGCCACATCGTTTCCGACATGGTCAGCGCCCCGTCAGAGGACGTGATACCGGCTGTAGCGCAGACGATGTCGAGACCACCGAGCGCTTCGACGGCCGAGTCGACGGCACTTCGCAGCGCCTCGAGATCCCGAACGTCCACTACAGCGGATTCGACCTTTCGCCCCAGCGCCTGGATCTGCGCGACGGTCTCGGCCAGATCGGCCTCCGTCGCGGGCGGCGTGACTGTGGTTTCCACCGAGGTGCACACGTCGACCGCGATGATGTCCGCGCCCTCTTCGGCAAAACGCACGGCCTGAGCCCGCCCGATTCCTCGTGCCGCACCCGTGATCAGCGCGATCTTGCCTTCCAATCGAGAAGTCATCAATTCACACTTTCTGGGTCAGGCCGGCGTCGACAACCAACTGACAGCCGGTCATGTAGCGGGACTCCGCGGATGCGAGAAACAGGACCGCATTACTGACGTCCACCGGATCGACCCAGGGAACGGGCAGCAAGTTGCGAGCGCTGAGCACTGCAGCAGCGTCTGCTTCGGTGGGATTCTCGATGTCCGGGCACAGGTTCGCGAACACTCGCTCGTTGATGATCATCGGAGTACGTACCGAACCCGGATGCACGGAGTTGACCCGAATGCCTTCCGTCCCCAACTCGTTGGCCAACGTTCTGGCCAGACCCACCACGGCGTGCTTGGCAGCACTGTAATGACCCGCTCCGGCAATACCTTTGATTCCCGCGGTCGAGCTGACCAGAACGACAGACCCACCTTCGGCGAAATGCGGAACACAGGCCTTGACCGTGTGCCACGCCCCGGTGAGATTGACGTCGAGCGAACGGTTCCAGACCGCCGGTTCGATGGTCCACGTCGGTCCAGGCGTGTCGTAGACGCCGGCGTTGGCGACCACGACGTCCAGACCCCCGAGTTCGGCAACGCACTCTGCCACTACGGCGGCCAAGCCGTCGAAGTCCCGAATGTCCGCGACGCCGGTGACCGCGATGCCACCTCGATCACGCACTGCCTGAGCGGTTTCCGCCAAACCCGACTGCGCCTGTTCGACATCCAGCGCGATCACGGACGCGCCTTCTTCGGCGAGCCGCTCGCAGTGTGAGCGCCCCATTCCGCCGGCCGCACCGGTCACCAGTACGCGCTTGCCCTCCAGCCGACTCATGCGTGCACCGCACTGTTCAGCTCGAAGCCTCGGTATCCCGCTGCTGCCACGTCAGCACAAATGTCGGAGTAGACACCGAAGCCCCCGATGAATGGCATGAATATCCGCGGCTTTCCCGGGATGTTGGCTCCCATGTACCAGGAGTTCGCGGATGGAAACAGCGTTGCCGACGCCCGGCGCGAGCACTCCTCGAGCCAGCTGTTCACGGCTTCTGCGCTGGGTTCGATCGTGTCGATGCCGTTGGAATCGAGATGGCCGATCGCGTCGGCGATCCAGTCGACGTGCTGCTCGGCAGCGAGAATCATGTTGGACAGCACACTCGGGCTACCCGGCCCGGTGACGATGAACAGGTTCGGGAAGCCGTGCATGCCCAACCCGAGGTACGTTCTCGGGCCCGCGTGCCAATTCTCCCGCAAGGTCTCGCCGCCGCGTCCTCGGATCTCGATGCGATCGAGTGCCCCGGTCATCGCATCGAAACCGGTGGCGAACACCAATGCGTCGAGTTCGTAGTGCGAGTCGGCCGTCTTGATCCCGGCCTCGTCGATCGCCTCGATCGGTGCGCTCTTGAGATCGACCAGGCTCACGTTGTCACGGTTGTAGCTCTGGTAATAGTCGGTGTCCGTCACGATCCGCTTGGTCCCGATGGGGTGGTCGTTCGGGATCAGCAGGTCTGCGATGGCCTGATCTTCGACCACCGATCTGATCTTGGCCTCGGCAAACGCTGCCGCCGTCGCGTTGGCGTCGATGTTGCTGGTCTGGTCTGCGAAGGTCTTGGCGAACAGAACACCGCCGAGTTTCCACCGCTCCTCGTAGGCCGCGTTCCTCTCGGCCTCGGACACCTCGAGCGCACTGCGCGGGTCCGAGACGAACGGTGATCCGCCGCCACTGCGCTTGGACAGCGCTCGACGCTCTGCGTAGTCAGCCTTGATCTCGGCGCGCCGCTTGTCATCGAGAGGCGTGTTTCCCGCCGGAACACTGTAATTCGCGGACCGCTGGAATACGAAGAGGTGATCGGCCTGCTCGGCGATCAGAGGAACGGACTGGATGCCCGACGATCCGGTGCCGATTACCCCGACTCGCTTGCCGGTGAAATCGACGCCCTCGTGCGGCCAGAAGCCGGTGTGGAACACCTCGCCGCCGAAAGTCTCCCGACCTGCGATGTTCGGGACGTTCGCGGTCGAGAGGCTGCCGGTGGCGCAGACAACGAAGCGTGCGGTCACGTCATGACCACCGTCGGTGTGCACTCGCCACGTCGACGAGCCCTCGTCGAACTGTGCGCTCTGGACACGGGTATCGAAAGTGAACCCACTGCGCAGGTCGAAGCGATCGGCAACATGATCGAGGTAGGACAGGATCTCCGGCTGCGCCGCGTACTTCTCGCTCCAGTCCCAATCCTGTTGCAGCTCTTCGGAGAACGAGTAGGAGTAGTCGAAACTCTCGACATCGCAGCGTGCGCCCGGGTAACGGTTGAAATACCATGTTCCGCCCACTCCGGAGCCCGCCTCGAAGCCGTGGACACGCAGCCCCTGCTCGCGAAGTCGGTGCATGGCGTACATGCCGGCGACGCCTGCGCCGATGACTACGACGTCGAGTGGTGCGGTGGAGAAGTCAGGATCGGTCATGGTGGTCACGCTATGAGTGGACTGGTTGGTAGAGGAACGGGGTCTCCCGCTGGGTGGGCGGAGCCTCCACCCCCTGACACTGGGTGGGCGGAGCCTCCACCCCCTGACACTGGGTGGGCGGAGCCTCCACCCCCTGACACTGGGTGGGCGGAGCCTCCACCCCATGACACTGGGTGGGCTACGGCAGTGGAGAGCGTTGGTATCCACCGATCGGGGGACACCGATGTCATCCAGCACTCGGACCCGTAGGTGGACAGACCCGAAAGGATTTCGGGGCCATAGTTATCTCATCACCGAAACACACGGTCACCGAGACCGACAAACACGAGGAGAAACATCATGAGCACCAACACAATTCGACCCGAAGCGGTTACCTTTTCCGGCCTCAGCATGGCAGCTCTGGTCGCCCGCGCCGCCGGTGCGAACGCCGTGAAGTCGATGACCGACACCTCCGTCACGACGGCGATGATCAGCAATTCGGGCTTCGGTGCCCTGTATCTGGTCGACGCATCCAACCCGAACGGCGACTGGATCGTCCCGCCGGCCGACTACATCCTCCCGAACATGAACGTGAACGTTGTCGCCACGAGCAAGAACCAGAACGACTTCCCCATCGTGCTCACGTACCGCTCCGACGACGGTGGAGTATTTGTCTTCAGTGCCACCAACTCGAAGACCAGGGCGGATGCCGGCGGAACGTACGCCACCGATGGCCACGACGTCACGGTGACGATGACCTCGGGTTACCCGGCCATGAACGTCACGTACGTCCTCCGGTGACGCCTGCTCACTCCAACAGACCCTGCCGCATCGCGGCGGCGACGGCAGCGCCTCGATCGTTGACTCCGAGTTTCTCGTAGAGGCGCTGAACGTGGGTTTTGACGGTGGACGGCGCGAGAAAGAGCTGAGAGGCGATGGCGGGGATGCTGGCGCCCTGCGCGATCAATCCGAGAACCTCACGCTCACGGGCGCTGAGCGTCGGGCCGGACGGTTCACTGCGACGCCGAACCTCTCCCACCAATCCGGCGGCGATACTGGGCGGCAACACATCTCGGCCCGCAGCACAGTCGAGCACGGCGCTCACGATCTCGGCGCGAGTGGATTCCTTCGGCAGGAATCCGGCAGCACCGGCTTGCAGAGCCTGATAGACGACGGACGACTCGTCGTGAGCACTGAGCAGCAGCACCCGCGTCGGAAGCTCGTCTCGAACCACTGCGGCGGCGACCTGAGTTCCGTCCAGATGCGGCATCCGGAAGTCGAGCAGCGCGACCCGCGGGCGTAGTTCGCGAATCATTGTGAGCGCTGCTGCGCCGTCGTCGGCCTCGCCCAGGACGTTGATGCTGTCACTGCCGGTCAGAGCCCGAACCACGCCCTCACGGAACAACGGGTGATCGTCGCCGACCACCACGGAAACCTTGCCGGCCAGCGGCTTCGTGCCTTCGCGCATTGCTCACTTTCTCACGCCCGTACCAGCAATGCGAGCACTTACGCCTCCCCCGATCGGGGGACAGACGATTCAACCCCGCCAAGGCCCCGTCGGCGGACATACAGCAGCACTCATTCGCGACAAGATTGATTCATCGCCGAGAACGGCAACCACACACCATCCCAGGAGCAGACATCATGCGTACCAACACCACTCGCTTCGTAGCAGTCACCGCAATCGCCCTCGCTGTCGGCGGAACCGCACTGGGAACGGCAGCGGTCGCCAACGCCGGCACCATGCCGACCGACGGCCCGACGGTTGCCATGACCATCACCAACAACACCGACAACCCGATGCTGCTGGACAGCGCGTCCAACCCCTACGGACAGTGGATCAACGGCCCCCGCTCCTACCTGGCCCCGCACACAACCGAAATCGTCACCGCCTACAGCAGCGATCCCCGCGGTATCGGCGTCGATGTCACCTACAACGTGGCCGACGGTGTACAGACCGTCATGGCGGCCAACAACTACGCCGGCAACCCCACTCTCGACGGGACTCGCATCATCGGCGACCCGACGCACGTCATCCTCACCGATTACATGGCCACCGGCTACCCCACGATGAACGCGTCGTACGACGTCTTCACCCAGAACTGAACCAGACAGGCTGAATCAAACAAACTTGTTTCGCTACGGCCCACGACCCGGTATCCACATGGATGTCGGGACGTGGTGTGTGCCGGCCCCTAGACCCGCTCGACCAACACGCAGCGGGCGCCACTGAAGATCGTAGGCATGCACTTGTTGCAGTGGATGCACAGTGAATGAGTATCGGATTCGGCCGCGATCCGATTGATCAGATCCGGTTCTCTGAGCAGCGCCCGCGCCATGGCGACAAACTCGAATCCCTCCGCCATCGCCGTATCCATACCCGCCTTGTCCGTGACACCGCCGAGGAGCACGAGCGGTAACTTCACCGCAGCACGGATCTGCCGAGCCTCTTCCAGCATGAACAGCGGCTTGTACGGGTAGGTATGCAACATGCTCTTGCCCACCAACTGCACACCGAGTCGAACTGGTTGCGGCATAGCGGCGGCGAACTCGCGGATCGGCGCATCGCCCTTGAACAGGTACATCGGGTTGAGCAGTGAGCTGCCCATCGTCAATTCGAGCGCGTCGACGCTTCCGGATGCTTCGAGCCACTGCGCAACCTGGATTGCTTCGTCCACCCAGAATCCGCCTGGCACACCGTCATCCATGTTCAGCTTGGCCAAGATCGCGATCTTGTCGCCGACGGCATCGCGCACACTGCGCGCAGTTTCGAGTACGACGCGGGCCCGGTTCTCCAGTGATCCGCCGTAGGAATCCTTACGACGGTTGAGTTTCGGGCTCAGGAACGAGCTCGCGAAATAGTTGTGACCGAAGTGAATCTCGACGGCGTCGAATCCTGCCTCGACGGCAAGTCGCGCAGCGCTCCCGTGTGCCGCCGCAATTCTGGTGATGTCCGCTGTGGTGGCAGTGCGAATCATCCTCATGCTCAACGGATTGAACGAACTCGACGGTGCTAGCGCAGGCAGACCGGTCGACTTCTGATTTGCCACCGGACCGGCATGCCCGAGCTGCGCCGACGCAGCAGCCCCTTCGGCGTGAATGGCATCGGTGAGTCGTCGCAGCCCGGGGAGCGCCTCGGGCCGCATCCACAGCTGGCCGTATTCGGTGCGCCCTTCCGGTGCGACGGCGCAGTACGCGACGGTGGACATCCCGACTCCCCCGGCTGCCGGGCGGCGATGGAACTCGATCAGTTCGTCGGTGACCAGGGCGTCGGGAGTTTTGCCTTCGAACGTCGCGGACTTGATGATTCGATTTCGAAGGGTCACCGGGCCTAGCTTTGCCGGGGCAAGTACGTCGGGAGCAGCGGTCATCAAGTTTGCCTCTCGCGGGAGTTGTTTGCAGGACGGTAGATCGATGGCCCCGAGCCGGCTAGTACCCGTGCCACGGAGCGGGAAACGACTTCAGCCCGGCCGAGGTGGCCGGGCTGAAGTACGTCACTGCTGTTCAGACGCGTCCGAAGTACGCGTCCTTGAGCACGGCCAGGTCGTCGATGTCCTTCGCGTCGGCGTCGAGAACCACCTTGCCGATGTCGAGGACTGTCACGTGATCGGCGACGCTCATCGCGGCCTCCACAGCCTGCTCCACCAGCAGGACCGCGAGCCCGGTTTCCTTGAGTAGCTGCACGCGGTCCATCACCTCGCCGACAATCACGGGAGCCAGCCCTCCCGAAGGTTCGTCGAGCAGGAGCAATCGGGGCTGCGCCATCAGTGCCGCACCGATCGCGAGCATCTGTTGCTGACCGCCCGACATGGAACCGGCGGGAAGCGAACGCTTTTCCCCCAAGATCGGGAACATCTCGTACATGGACTCGACGGACTCCATGAGTTCGCTGCGCTTCACCTTACGGGTGTACCCGCCGAGCAGGAGGTTCTGCTCGACGGTCTGCTTGTGAAAGACCCGCTTGCCTTCCTGCACGTACGCCATCCCCTGCCGCACCCGCTTGTGCGCGGGAACTCCGGTGATGTCGGCGCCGTCCATCTCAACGGTGCCCGAAGCCACTTTGTTGAGGCCGGACAGGGCGCGGAGCGTGCTCGTCTTGCCTGCCCCGTTGCGTCCGAGCAGAGCGGTCACCTGACCGGGATAGACGTCGAACGACACATCCCAGACGACGCGCAGATCGCCGTACCCTGTCTGCAGGTTCCGGACCTTGAGAATCGGTTCCATCACTTCACCTCGCTGGTCTGATGGTCTACTGCGCCGATTTCTTCGAGAAGCGCTTCTTCGTCACCGGACTTGACTCCGAGATACTCGCTCAACACGCGCGGGTGATGTTCGATCGTCGCGGCATCACCGGTAGCGATCACCTGCCCTTGTGCCAGCACGACTATCTCGTCGGCCAACGAGAGCACGAGGCGGAAGTTGTGCTCCACCAACACCACTGTGGCCCCGGCATCTCGCAGTACCCGGATCAGATCTGCCAGGCGTTCGAGTTCGTCCTCGTCGAGTCCCGATGCCACCTCGTCGAAGAGGACCACCCTCGGCTCGGCTATCACGGCCCGAGCAACCTCGAGCATGCGACGCATCCCCAGTGGCAGTGAGGTCGCGATCTCGTTGCGCAAGTGCGACATCCCCACGAGTTCGAGGACACGCTCGGCCTCGACGATGTCGGCCTTCGCGATCTTGCGGAAGCTGGGAAGGCGAAGCACGGCCGACGCCATCGACGCACGGTGCACCGAATAACGTCCGGATGCAACCGCTTCCAGAACCGTGATGTTCTCCGGAATCGTCGGAGTTTGGAACGTCCGCGCCACACCCACGCGCGCCACCTTGTGCGGCGACGACTGCGAGACCACCGTGTCACCGATCGTGATCACGCCCGCATCTGCGGTGTAGAAGCCGCAGATCATGTTGAGCATGGTCGTCTTACCCGAACCGTTGGGCCCGATTAACGCGGTGACCTTACCGGCCTCTGCGGTCAGGGTTGCCGCATTGAGCGCCTGGTTGCCACCGAACGCTTTGGACACTCCGTCGACCACCAACCGTGCTCCGTTGATCGGCGCCAGTTCCGGTGTCCCACCGCTGTTTTCCTTTGCGGTGACTACGCCCAGGCCGGCCTTGCGATCGAGTTTCGAGACGATCGCTCGCCCGACCTTGGTCAAACCCCCGGAGAGAAGCACACCGCCGATGATCAGGAAGCCGCCGTAGAAGATCAGCGAATACTCCTGGAACGCCGTCGACTGGTTGGGACCGAGCTGCATGATCGCGGCACCGACCACGGCGCCGTACACACTTGCCGCACCGCCGAGGATCGACGCCGCCAGAACTGCTGTGGCAAAGGTGAACCCGAAGGCCTCCGGCGAGATGAACAGGTCGGTGTTGGCAAACAGCGCACCCGCCAGACCGGCCGGGAACGCACCGATGGCATACCCGAGCAGCTTCATCCGGAAGACCGACACACCCTGCGACGACGCCAGAACCGGCGACTGCTTGAGTGTGCGGAACGCGATGCCGTGGCGCGAGACCACCAGGTTGCGCATCACAGCGAACCAGAGGACGGTCACGACGACTACCACCATGTAGTACTGCTGGGTGTCGAGTTCGGAACCGAAGAGCGTCGGCGGCTCCATACCGGTGAGGCCGTTTCGGCCACCGGTCTTGCCGCCGAAGATCGCCAGTACGTCCGGTACCAGCAGCACCAGGAAGAACGACGTCATCGCCAGAGACCAGTTGCCCAGGCGCAGACCGGGAACACCGGTCAGGATGCCGACAGCCAGTGCCACCGCACCGGAAGCAGCAAGCTGGAGCAGGATGTCGGTGTGACCTGCCTGGGACATCAGACCTGCGGTGTAGGCACCGGCCGCGTACATCGCGGCCTGGCCGAGGGCCAGTTCACCGGCAAAGCCGAGGCTCAGGTTCAGGCCACTGACGACAAGCGCCAGGATGCAGGCCAATTGAATCTGCCGTGATGTCGACAGATCGAGCCCGAGGACCGGGAGCAGCAAGATCACCACGGCCAGGACCAGCGGGATGATCCAGCTCGGAAGGGAACGGAAAGTCCGCCACGCACTTACCATCTCACACCACCCGTTCTCGGACATTGCCGAACAAGCCGGCAGGTTTGACCATCAAGATGACGATCAGCACCGTGAAGACGGCGATATTGCTGTACTGACTTCCCGCCCACAGGGCGGTGAACGACTCCACCAGGCCGACGGTCAACCCGCCGATCAAAGCGCCTGGCAGAGAGCCGAACCCGCCGATCGCCAGCGCCACGAACCCCTTGAGTGCCAGTGCGGCACCCAACGTCGCAACCGCAAACGTCTTGGGACCGACAAGGAGTCCGAGGACTCCGGCCAAGGCACCCGAGAAGGCAAACGCACCCAACGCCAACCGTCGTACGTTGACTCCGCGCAGCATCGCCGCTTCACGATCCTCGGAGATACCGATCAGAGCCAGACCCGTCATCGTCTTCTTCGAGACGTAACTCAACCCGATGACCAGTGCGATCGCCGCCACCAGCAGAGCGATCTCGACCGGGTAGGTACGGCCGCCGAGCAGGGTGATCGGTTCGTTCGATCCGAAGAACGGAACCGTGAGAGGTTCACCGCCCCAGATCAATTGGGTGGCGCCGTTGAGCAGAGTGGCAACACCCAACGTCGTGACCAATTGGTTCTGGTGGTCGGCCACCGGTCTGATCGCGACGATCTCCTCGACCGATGCGAGGAGCATCACGGTCACGGTCGCCATGACGGCCACCACGAGAACAGGGAGTTTCAGGGTCACCAGACCCGTGTAGGCGACAAAGGTGCCCACCATCATCAGCTGAGCTTGAGCGAAGTTGAAAGTGTTGGAGGAAACGAAAACGATGTTGTACCCGATGGCAACCAGCACGTAGACCGCGCCGAGTGCCAAACCGGACCACAGAATGGTCATGATGCGGCCGGGTTTCCGAACTGACCGTTGAGGATCTTCGTCGGACTGATGAATTTCAGCTCACTGGTGTCCGGGTTCGGGCCGTGGTTGTCGGAGCTGAAGTTGTAGCGCGAGAGGAAGGCAGTCTTGGCCTTCTCCTGGACCTCCGAGGTTTCCAGCGCCTCGGCGAGTTTCTTCGGATCGGTCGAACTGCCGACCTTCTCCGCTGCCGCCGCGACGAGGGGGAAAGCGTCGTAGTTGTCGGCAAGGATGAGTGTCGACGGGATGGAGCCCAGCGACGCCATCGTGTCCACCATGGTGCTGACGAGCGCATTGTTCGGATCGAACACCGTGCTGGTGAACACCTGTGTCACAAGGTTCTTCACCTGGGGCGTGCCGAGCACACCGGCCGGCGGATCGTTCGCGATCAGGTTGGTGGCAGAGACCGAGGTGTTTCCGACCAGCGGTACGTCCCAGCCGAGACGCTCGAGGCTCTGCAGAACATATCCGAGGGGAGCGCCGTACGCGTCCAAGGCGATTGCCGCGGCACCGGCATTCTTGAGCGATTGCAACTGCGCCGTCATGTCCAGCGCGGCGGCGTCGTACTCCTCGTTTCCGGCAGCTTTCAGACCGGCAGACTGCAGAGCGCTGGTCATCTCTTCGCCGAACAGCTCACCGTAGGCGGTACTGCCGTGCAGCACTCCGACGCTGCTGTAGCCCTTGGTCTTTGCATACTCGGAGATTCCGCGAGCAGTGTCCGTCGCACCTGGAGCCAGGTCGAAGTTCAGCGGGAACTTCGACGGGTCCGTCGAATCAGGAGAAGGCGCCATGCTCAGTGAGAGGATGTTGTTCTGCTTGAGGATCGGGAGAACCGCAGCCGCGATCGACGAAGGACCCGAGTTGAGGTAGAGGTCAGGCTTGTTACCCGAGTTGATGGCTTCGCGCAGCTTGGTGACGGCGATCGTTGCATCACCTGCGTCGTCCACCGTGGTGAGTTCGATCTGACGGCCACCGATTCCCCCGGCCTCGTTCTGGACCTGAACTCCCGCCTTGGTGGCGAGCAGCGAGGTCTGCGAGTTCGCCGCGAGGACTCCCTGTGCACTGATTCCGCCGGTCAGCAGAACTCGGTAAGGCGAGTCCGCGCCACCATCGGACTCCGAAGAACCACTACACCCTGCAAGAGCCAGAGCCGTCACGGCCACTGCCGCAACAAGAATGGGCCGACGATTCATGTCTGCACTCCTAGAACACATGTATGCACCGAACGTCAGGCGAATACCTGACGAAAGAAGGGTCGGCCGGTGGACACGCCTGATTTCGAGCACCAGCCAACCAAGCACCTGCTTGATGATCTAGCAAGCAGTTGCTTGGGTTGGAGCATAGAATGTGATCTGGATAACGTCAAACGCGCAAAAGAGGAGTCATGAAAGCGGACGCTATGCACATCGGAGTCGCGTCAACAGATCGATTCCCGCTGGGTGGAAACACAAAACGGCCCCACGCTCAGGGGATTCGACGAAGTGAATCCCACTAGGCGCGGGGCCGTGTTTCCAGAGTTCCGACTAGCGTTGGTTGCGAGGCTTCCAAACCACCAACGCGTTGTTGCGCGGGATCGGCACGAGGTCCCGGCGATAGCCCGCATGGACTTTCGCGATTTCCTCGGCCAATTCACGGACGCGGTGCTGCAGAGCCTCGACCTGGTTGGTCAGTTCGATGATCCGTTTGATTCCGGCAAGGTTGACGCCCTCGTCCTGCGAAAGCCGTTGCACTTCACGAAGAAGGGCAACATCACGCGGGGAGTAGCGTCGTCCACCACCGGTGGTTCGGTGCGGGGTGACCAACCCGAGCCGGTCGTAGTTACGCAAGGTCTGCGCATGCATTCCGGCCAACTCGGCTGCCACCGAGATCACGAAGATCTGAGCGTCAGGATCGACCGTCGCATCCCATTGATTCTGCGGTCGCTCGGTCATCATGCACCGGCCCACCCGGCCCGTGGATCGAACCCGCTCGCCTTCTCGGCCTCGAGATAGGTTTTCAGCGCTTCGATCGCCGGGTCGTCCAACTTCTGCGGGACGGATACCTTGACGGTGACCAGAAGGTCACCAGCGCCCTCGGGACGCTTGGGGATGCCACGTCCGCGAACTCGCAGAATGCGTCCGTCCACCGTTCCGGCCGGAACCTTCACTCCGACACGGCCGTCCAACGTCGGCACCGACAGGGTCGTACCCAGTACCAGCTCGCCGTAGCTCACCGGAACCGTCAGTGTCAGGTCGTCACCGTTGCGGCCGAAGACGCTGTCCGGCTTGACGCGGATGTTGACGAACAGGTCGCCGGCCGGAGCTCCGCGGAGTCCCGCTTCACCCTTGCCCTTGAGTCTGATCTTCTGGCCATCGCTCACACCGGCAGGCACCCGTACCGTGATGGTCCGTGTGCGATTGGTGACGCCGCTACCGTGGCAGTCCTCGCACGGCGAGTCGATGATCGAGCCGGTTCCCCGGCAGTCGTCACACGGCTCACTGAATCCGAAAGCGCCCTGGTTCCGGCTCACTACGCCGGTTCCGTTGCAATGCGGGCACACTCGCGGGCTGGTGCCCGGCTTTGCGCCGCTGCCGTGACACGTGGTGCACGACGTCGGGCTGGTCAGACGAAGTGGGACGGTGACACCGAGCGCTGCTTCGCGGAAGGCGAGCGTCGTCTCGGTCTCGAGATCCTTGCCTCGACGCGGGCGGTTGGGTGCAGCTGTGCGCTGGCCCGCTCCCCCACGGTTGAACAATCCGCCGAAGATGTCTCCGAGTCCCGAGTCCTGTCCACCGGCGCTGCCGCCGCCGAACAAGTCGTTGATGTCGAAACCACCAGCGCCGGGGTTGAATCCGCCGCCGCCTTGCGCGCGGGGCCCGAAGCCGCCGCTGGCAAACAGACGCCTGGCTTCGTCGTACTCCTTGCGCTTTTCCGGATCGGAGAGCACTGCATGAGCTTCGCTGACTGTCTTGAAACGCTCTTCGGCCTTCGCGTCGTCAGGGTTGGCATCGGGATGCAGATCCCGGGCCAGCTTGCGATACGCCTTCTTGATCTCGTCGGCCGTGGCGGTGGACGAGACGCCCAGCTCCTTGTAGAAGTCCTTCTCGATCCACTCCCGTTGACTCACTGGGCGTCTCCTCCTCTCACTCTTACTTCGCCTCTTCCTCTGAACCGTCTGCAGGCTTGTCGCCCACCCGGTCCGTCACGGCCACCATCGCGGTCCGAAGGACCCGGTCGCCGAGCTTGTAACCCTTGCGCATGACCGTCCCGAGTACGGGGTCGTGGCCTTCGCCTTCATGCTGCACCGCTTCGTGGAGCGCGGGATCGAAATCGTCACCCTCGTTACCGAAGTCGGTCAAACCCAGACCCGTCAGGGTCGTGTTGAGCTTGTCCGCGAGCGCACGCAACGGACCTGTTTCCAGATCACCGTGTGCCCGAGCGCGATCCAGATCGTCGAGAATTCCGATGAGCTCGGTGATGACCGAAGCCCGCGCGGTTTCCTTGATGACCTGCTTGTCACGCTCGACGCGACGACGGTAGTTGGTGAACTCCGCCTGCAAGCGCTGCAGATCCGCAGTCCGTTCGGCGAGCTGATCGGTGGCGGATGCTTCCTCCACGATCGACTCTGCTTCCTGAACTACCCCTGTGTCTTCCGAGTCGAGCGGCGGCAGGGATTCCCCCGCCGCCTCTCCCTGTGCACCGGTCTCGGGGTCGACCGGGTTGTTCTCGGAGTTGTCCGAGGTCACTTCTTGTCCGAGTCGGTGGGCTCGTCGACAACCTCGGCGTCGACGACGTCGTCGTCATTGCCTGCGCCGTCGGTGTTTCCGGCCTCGTTTGCAGCGGAAGCCTCGTAGATGGCCTGGCCCAGAGCCTGCGACTCGGTGCCCAGCTTCTCCACTGCGGTCTTCACTGCAGCGATGTCGGTGCCTGCCAGGGCGTCGTTGACGTCCTTGACCGCTGCCTCGACCTTGGTCAGGATCTCCTCGGAGACCTTGCCCGCGTTCTCACCTTCACGCTGCTCCTTGACGAACTTCTCCGTCTGGTGGACCAGCGACTCGGCCTGGTTGCGGACCTCTGCCTCTTCGCGACGGGCCTTGTCTTCCTCGGCGTGAGCCTCGGCGTCCTTGACCATGCGCTCGATCTCTTCCTTGGACAGACCGGAGCCGTCCTGGATCTTGATCGTGTTTTCCTTGCCGGTGCCCTTGTCCTTCGCCGTCACGTGCACGATGCCGTTGGCGTCGATGTCGAACGTGACCTCGATCTGCGGAACGCCACGCGGGGCGGGCGGCAGATCGGTGAGCTCGAAGGAGCCGAGCAGCTTGTTGTGCGAAGCGATTTCGCGCTCACCCTGGAAGACCTGGATCTGCACCGAAGGCTGATTGTCGTCAGCCGTGGTGAAGGTCTCGGAACGCTTCGTGGGGATGGTGGTGTTGCGCTCGATGAGCTTGGTCATCACGCCACCCTTGGTTTCGATACCGAGGGAAAGCGGCGTGACGTCGAGGAGCAGAACGTCCTTGACCTCGCCCTTGAGCACGCCGGCCTGGAGTGCGGCGCCGACGGCGACGACCTCGTCCGGGTTGACACCCTTGTTGGGCTCACGGCCACCGGTCAGTTCACGAACCAGATCGGAGACGGCCGGCATACGGGTGGAGCCACCGACGAGCACGACATGGTCGATGTCCTTGACGGCGATTCCGCTGTCCTTGATCACTGCCTGGAACGGCGCACGGGTGCGATCGAGCAGGTCGGAGGTGATCTTCTGGAACTCGCTGCGGGAGAGCTGCTCGTCCAGGAAGAGCGGGTTCTTGTCCGCGTCGACCGTGATGTACGGGAGGTTGATGGAGGTGCTCTGCGAGCTGGAGAGCTCGATCTTCGCCTTCTCCGCAGCTTCACGCAGACGCTGCAGGGCCATCTTGTCCTTGGTCAGATCGATGCCGTTCTGAGCCTTGAACTTGTCGACCAGCCAAGCGACGACGCGCTCGTCCCAGTCGTCGCCACCGAGGTGGTTGTCACCGGAGGTTGCACGAACCTCGACGACGCCGTCGCCGATTTCGAGCAGGGAGACGTCGAAGGTGCCGCCGCCGAGGTCGAAGACCAGGATGGTCTGCTCGGTGTCGCCCTTGTCCAGTCCGTATGCCAGTGCAGCCGCGGTGGGCTCGTTGACGATACGAAGGACGTTGAGGCCGGCGATCTGGCCGGCTTCCTTGGTTGCCTGACGCTGTGCGTCCTCGAAGTACGCGGGGACGGTGATGACGGCGTCGGTGATGTCTTCGCCGAGGTAAGCCTCCGCGTCACGCTTGAGCTTCATGAGCGTGCGGGCGCTGATTTCCTGCGGCGTGTACTTCTTGCCGTCGATTTCAACGTTCCAGTCAGTGCCGATGTGGCGCTTGACGGAACGGAGGGTGCGGTCGACGTTCGTGACTGCCTGGTTCTTCGCGGGCTGACCGACGAGAACCTCGCCGTTCTTGGCAAATGCGACCACCGAGGGGGTGGTACGTGAGCCTTCGGCGTTGGCGACCACTACGGGCTCGCCGCCCTCCAGCACTGCAACTACCGAGTTGGTCGTACCGAGATCGATACCGACTGCACGAGCCATAGTGTTCCTACCTTTCGTTCTGCGGTTCTCTGCTCGAGTGGTTGATCTCGAACATGACCGCGAGTTTTTCGCTTGGTGAGCGTCCTCCGCTCAAGTTTGCCTCCGACCGTGGCCGGGAGTCAACTTGAAGTTGAGCCGGGGGCGCTCAAGCTTGTCGAAATGGTCAACTACAGCCCACGTAGATTTGTTCCCGCCTTCCCCGAAAAGGCGAAAAAGTGCGCCACATCACTTCCGCATCTCTCCAAATGGCTACGATCGGCCAGTGACCGATCCCGACAATTCCCCCGCTCGACCTGCTCGCCCGTCACCTCCACGCCCGGCACCCGAGCGACCCGACGTCTCGGTTCGGCCACTCCGAGCGCCGGCGAGCGACGAGACGCCCAAAGCCGTGACCTTGTCTGCTTCTGCCTGGATCGGCTCGTTCGTCGTGCTGGCCGGAATCGCCGGAGTGGTAGTCACCAGCCTCGACGACGTCCGATCCGCTCTCGAAGAATCGACTGCGCGCGACAACCCCGGATACTCGTCCACCGACATCTCCGACGCCGTGACCGTCGTACTCGCGGGCAGCGGCGGCGGCGCTCTCGTCCTGGCCCTGCTCGCACTTTTGAGCCTTCAACTCCTCCGCGCACGCAAGAACGCCGGGCGGGTGATGACGGCGATCGTCGGAGCCTCGAGCATCGCGGCCGGGCTCGGCTTCATGTCCCTGGTCGACGGCGCAGCGGATATCGGCGCTGGAGTCCTGACGTGGGGTCCGATTCTCTACTGCGTCCTTGTCGCGGTGGCGGCGATCGCGCCATTTGCTCCCGGTGTCAGCGATTGGCTGCGAGCACGCCGATGAAGATTCACGTACAACTCGACTCCGCACCAGGCGCAGGCGCTGCTCGCAGCCGTGAACTCGCGGAGACCGGCGCCGGCGGCCTGTTCACGTTCGAGGGGCCGCACGACGTGTTCTTCCCACTCGTCGAAGCCGCTTCGGCCGTCGACCTCGACCTGATGACCAACGTCGCCATCGCGTTCCCCCGCAGTCCCATGCATCTGGCGCATTCGGCCAACGACCTGCAGTTGCTCAGTCGCGGCCACTTTCGGCTCGGTCTCGGATCGCAGATCAAACCGCACATCGAAAAACGCTACAGCGCAACGTGGTCACGTCCAGCGGCCCGCATGAAGGAGACGGTCGCCGCGGTCAAGGCGATCTTCACGGCGTGGGAGAACACCTCGACGCTGAACTTCCGCGGCGAGTTCTTCACCCACACTCTGATGCCGCCGACATTCGACCCCGGCCCCAATCCCTATGGACCGCCGCCCATCCTGATGGGGGCACTCGGGCCGGTGATGACCCGTACCGCCGCGGAGGTTGCCGACGGACTATTGGTCATGCCCTTCCACTCGGAGCGACATTTCCTCGAGCGCACACTTCCGGCCGTCGATACTGGCCTTCGCGAATCCGGGCGCACCCGAGACGAATTCACGATCATCCCGCAGGTCATCGTCGGCGTCGGCCGCAGCGACGATCAACTCGCCGCGGCCGCCCGAGGCGTCCGGGCTCTGCTCTCGTTCTACGGATCGACGCCCGCATACCGTCCGGTGCTCGACGTCGAAGGGTGGGGCGAGGTCCAGCCGGAACTCAATACCCTCTCGAAGCGAGGCGGCTACGCCGACATGGCCTCGTTGATCACCGATCCGATGCTGACCACACTCGCCGTCGTCGGCACCCCGGAAGAATGTGCGACCGAGATTCGGCGGCGGTTCGGCGAGCATGCCGACGAAGTGTGCTGCTACTTCCCCGGTTACGACGCAGAGCCGGAAGACGTGGCGTCGATGATCTCGTCTCTCACCTGAACCCGGTCAGGCGCCCTGATCAAGCCCCTGATCAGGCTCCTAAGGTACGGGCCAGCTCGGTCAACGACTCCCGGGCAGCCCGCAGGCTCGCCTCACCCTGCTCGATCAGCGGCGCCATCGCCGGAATACGCTGCGCCAAGGTCAGTTCCGCGGTGATGACGGAGACATCCATGCCCATCGACACCCCCAATACCTGAACGAGCGGCGGGACGGTGTGATCGTCGGCCTCGTTCCCCGAACCCGGCGCATAGGTGTTTCCGCGGCTGGAGACGATCACCACCGGCTTACCTGCCAGAGGCTGAGTACGCGTGTCGAAAGGCACCGTAGTCCCCAGGACGTGTACGTAGTCGATCCACGCCTTCAACGTGGACGGGATCGACCAGTTGTACATCGGCGCACCGATCACGACGACGTCTGCAGCGGTAAGTTGCTCGATGACCCGAGCCTGGAGTGCTTCCGCGGCGGGATCCGGAATCTCGCCCTCGACTCGCAAGCGTGGTGCATAGTGCAGGGCCGCGTCCGCGAGGTGCGGCAAGGGATCCCGGTGCAGGTCCAACGTCACCGTCGTGTGATCCGGACTGTTCTTCGACCACTGCTCGGCGAACAGTGCGGTCAGGTCACGCGAGGTCGAGTTGCGGAGTTCGGCGGACGAATCGATGTGAAGTAGCTGTGGCATCCCTCATCACTACCAGAGCGCGCTCAACTCTTCTCCGCGGCTAGATCGGATTCCGCCGCGTACTGCGCCAGCAGGACTCGTTCGCGCTCGCGACGCGGATAGAAGAACGTCACCACCGCGGCACCGGCACACACGATGATGATCGCCGCGATGTAGGCGTTTGTATCCCCGTCCAGGAAGGCGTTTTTGGCGGCGGTCATGATTTGGTCCGCGTATTGCGGGTAGCGTTCCGCCAGAACTTCAGCGCTGGAGAAGGATTTGGTGAGCGCGGCCTGAGTTTCGGGAGTCACTTCGGATGCGTTCGGCGAGGACGAGATCGCATTTCCCAACGATTTTGCGTACCCGGCCGTGAGTATTCCGCCGAGAATCGACTGCATGATGGCGCCGCCCAGGTCGCGTTGCAGGTCCGAGGTTCCCGACGCCATACCAGCGCGGTGCACGGGAACGGATCCGGTCAGCGAACGCGATGCCGGTGTGCCGGCCAGACCGACGCCGATGCCGACAAGCGCATAGGCCAGCGCGACCTGCCAATACTGTGTGCTTTCGTTCCACAGGAACAGCGCGACGAACAACCCGAGAACCACGAACAGGTAGCCGGCGAGCAGCGTGACGCGGGCGCCGTACCTTTCGATCATGGTCGCCGAGCGCGGCGCAACGATCACCATCGCCAGCGCAGCCGGAATGATCGCCGCACCGGCTGCCAGCGTCGAGTACCCGAGGACGTTCTGCAGGAACTGCTGGCCGATGAACATCGCGCCCATGAGCGAACCGAACACGACCAACCCACCCACCGCCGCGACCCAGAAGGTCGGGCGCGCAGCTACGTGAAGATCGAACAGCGGATTGGCCGCGCGTCGCTGTTGCAGGAAGAACCCGATACCCGCGACAACTGCTATCGCCCCGAGCACCAGAGCCAACGTGCCCGAACCCTTCACCGGCGCAAAGTTGATGGACAACACCAGAGCCCCGATGAAGACGATCGACACTATGCCGCCGAGGTGATCGACTCGCTCGGTCGTCTCGTTGACGTGAGCAGGTACCAACATCAGTGAGCAGATCAGTGCCACGAGAGCTAACGGAAGGGTGACGAAGAAAACCGATCCCCAGTGAAACTGCTCGAGCAACGCGCCCGCGACGATCGGCCCCAGTGCCGAGATCGCGCCGCCGATGGCCGACCACATGGCTATCGCCTTGGTTCGTGCCGGTCCTGCCCACAGCGCTGTGATGATGGCCAGCGTCGTCGGGAATGCCAGACCTGCCGAAACACCTCCGACTATTCGGGCGAGGAAGAGAACTTCGAAGTTTCCGGCGAATCCCGCCACGATCGATGCCGGAATGGACAACGCCATGCCGGTGACCAGCAGCATCTTGCGCCCGTATCGGTCTCCCAAGGCCCCCAGGTAGAGCACCGTTCCGGCCAGGCCAAGCGAGTAGCCGACCGCGATCAGATTCAGTTGCGTCTGACTGGCGTCGAAAGCCCGCCCGATGTCGGGTAGCGCGACGTTCGCGACCGAGAGATTGAGGTTCGCGACCGCAGCCACCAGGATGAGCGTCCCCAGGACGAAGGTGGCTCGATCCGGTGATGCGGACTTGATGTCACTCGCCATGCGCGTGCTCCCATCGAGGTGGGACCCGAACCTGGGAGTTATGTCCGGATCATCCCGAACTCAAGATAGAACCCTCTTCCGGCGCTCGCATAGTGAACGGGTCCCTATTCGGGCACAATTTCAGCCAGGACGCCCTCGGCGCTGCGGGCAGCAACCAGGCAGGCGCGCGAGGTGAATCTGTCGAAGAGCGGATGTCTGGACAGTTCGCGCCATCGCCGGACCGCCGCAGTAGCCCGCGCACGCTGCACCTCCGGCGATTCTTCCGGTTCGCAGCCCAGCCGGTCACTGGCCCGGATTCCGTAGCCACCGATCAGTCTTTGCAGTTGTGCCAGGTCGTCGGGTGGCAGATCCGTGTGTACCGAACGAAGACGCCCGAGCAGGCGAAGTTCGTGAAAACCGTGAACATCGGCGAGCAACCGTTGCGCCTCCGCCGCGATCTGATCGCCTTCCTCGCTCGGATCGGCTTCGAGGATTCTTCCCAGCGTCACCAGCGCTGTATGCGATTTGAGCTGATCTGCCCGTTGACCGAATTGAACGTCGATCACCTGACGCAGTTCGTCCAGGCCGCTGCGCTCCAACAATTCGGCCGCCAGGGACGGCGAATCAGTGGCCCCCAACTTGATCGACGTCACGGCGAGGCGAATTCCGAAGAGCCCGAACCGATCGGCCAATTGCGCCCGCATGGCAGCATCGACCGGCAGCGGACTGTCCTGCCTGGCAAAGCGATCCGCGGAGAGGAGCGCCAGGCTCAGATCTTCGGCCGGAACCTGCGCGAGCGCCGAGAAGGCCGCGAACTCACTCTGTCTCATCGTCCGAGCAGCGAGCGCGAGCAGACCTGCCACCGGAACCACCGACTGGCACAGGCCGGTTCGCTCCAACTCCTCGGCAAATCGTGCCGCGACGTCCTTCGCCGAAGACAACGCGTCGAGCCTGCCTGCGCCGACCTCGTCGGCACGCGAGAGAACACCGATCACTCCGAGCGGCCCGGATTCTCCGCCCACGTGATCCGCGATCTTCCCGAGAAACTGCATGTCACTGGCGTTCAGGGCCCGCAGGAGATAGACCACTGCATCCGCGCCCGGCGCCCCGCCGTCGGGAACAAGCATGTCCCACGTGCGGGCCGAAACCTCGGTCGAGAGCGACGAGGTACCCGGTGTGTCGATGATCGTCGTACGCGCCAAAGCCGAAGACGGCCAGTCGACGTCGATGCGGTCCACCGAGTCTGCGGTGTACTCGCCCAGATCGAAGGTGAGCCTGCCGTCGCGGCGGGTCACCGGCACGTTGAACTCGGCACCGTTCTCGGCCGTCGCGGTCACCTGCGGCGTTGTCCCGTTCCGATACCAGGTGACGACGCGCGTGCACTCGGTCGCGTCGGTCGGCGCTATATCCTGTCCGACAAGCGAATTGAGCAGCGTCGACTTACCCGCCTTGAGGGAGCCGGCGAGCGCCACCCGGAGTGGCTCGTCGAGCCTGGCCGCACATTCTTCCAACTGGGCGCGCGTCTGTGGTTGATCGGCGTAGACCCGTCTGGCGTGGTCGATCAGTGCGTGTGCCGACTCCACAGCAGTCACGGCGGTCGTTGCATTCATGCGTTGGTCACCTTTGCCGAAGCAGGAGCGGGAGTTTCGCCGATCAGCGTTCCGGCAACGGCGTCGAGCTCCGCGACGACGCGCATATCGGTCTCCAGACGCTTGATACGAGCGGCATGTTCGCTCGACTCCAGCTGCGCGGCTTCCTGCGTGGCGCGAAGGGATTCGTTGATCGAGCGCAGCGCCTGTTCGGCGATGTCGGTGAAGTGATCACGCAACAGCCGCTGCACCAGGCGGAGGCGATCCTTCGATTCCTTGCCCACCTGGAAGCTGACGTCGTCGGCAAACCGTCGGATGGCCGCTTTCGCCTCAGCCCGACGCTTGAGTACCTGAGCTTGCTTGTCTTCACGATAAGCCTTGGTACCCAGCAGGACCCCGGCGCCGATGGAGATCGGGTTGACCAGAGCCATGCCCATCATCGTGGTGATCAAGCCGAACATGAGCACGCCGCCGTACGAGCCGCGCATACCGACCAGGACCTTTTGAGTGATGCCGATTCGGCCGGATTCGAGATCCGACAATGCGCCTACCGGTTCCAGGAAACCGTCGGTGTCGGCGACGTCGAGATGCGGTAGTGCGACGTCGCCGGTCTCTGCAAAGTGCTGTGCCACAACTTCTGCCAACCACTGCGCACGGTCGTGAGCCCACACGAAGTTGTCACCGATCGCGGTGGCGATCTCCTGCTCGAGCCACTCCCCCACGACGTCCCAGTCCTTACCGGGATCGCCTTCGTCGACCGTCTCCTCGGCCTGGCGGGTGACCCGGCGCAACCGGTCGCGGAGGTCGTGATCGATGTCGGCGGCGAGGTCTGCGATGCCGTCGCCGAGGCTCTGTTGCCAGAGTGAGGTCTTCTTGTGCAGTTCCTCGGCCGCTGCCCGGGCGCGCTGCAGCCCCGCGACCGCTGCCTGCGCAGTCGACGGGTCCTTCAGCGCCGCAAGCTCACTACCCATCTCCAACGTCAGATGCGCTGCCGCAGAACGCACGTCCATCGCTACCGCGCGTCGGGTGTTCGACTCGGCACGCGCAACGACGTTGTCCCGCAAGAACTGATAGAGGTCCAGGAAGCCGGATTCCGCTTCGAGTTCTTTGTCCCCCAGCCTCAACGCGTGCGAGCGCAGTACCGAGGAGATCGGGATGAGTGGCAGGTCCAACCCGGCGCGCTGGAGGTGTCCGCGGTCGGCGTCGAGGATCTGCCGCCAGTGCGGGTACAGATCGGTCTTGCTGATCAGCCCAGCCACCGCAGGACACAGATTGACGACCTGGCGGATGAATCCAAGCTCGGGTTCGGTGAACTCCTGACTGGAGTCCGACAGAACCAACACGGCATCGGCCGCGGTGATCAAACCCAATGTTCCTGCAGCATGCGGATTTCCATGACCGCCGACGCCAGGGGTGTCGATCAGTACCAAACCGTCGGCCAACAGCGGACTGGGAACACCGACCTCGACGCGCAACACCTCGCGCCCTTCGGCGCGAGGTGTGGCCGGGGTGATCCCCATGAGTTCTTCGAGCGGAAGTGGTACCCGGATGGGCGCCGCGCCCGGATCGGCGAGAATAAGTTCGGCAACCGCGGTCTCCGCGTACTGCACGACCGTCGCCACGGCAGTGGTCTCGTCGTCACCGACCGAGCAGACGTCGATGCCGAGCAGCGAATTGACGAACTGGCTCTTGCCCTGCTTGAGGGGGCCGACCACCACGATGCGAATACGCGGGTCGTTGACTCTGACCTGAGCGTTCTCGAGTCGCCGCACCAGATCCGTGCGCCCGAAATCCTTCGCCACTACGGCTGTTCGTTCGAGCAACGACGCCGTCGACGACGCGACGCGCGCCTTCCGGTTGCTTACCTGACTCGCTGAATCACTCATGAGCTACGTTGACCCGCAATTCTTCCCGACTCGAATATCCGGCCCTGCGAACGCATAGCGCGCGCAGGGCCGGATTTGTTACATCAGGTCATTTTGACCGATTTCAGTTCCTGCGTCAGCAGATCAGGGATGCAGGTGATCGACAACCGCCACCGGATCGATGTGATCGACCGGTGCTGCAACCGAATCCTCGGCGAAGAGCGAGTGTCCGGTATCGGCACTCAGGCCCGAAGCGGAACCCGAACCGAAAGCGTCGGTCGCATCGATCGACGACCACGGGTTCAGCGCACCGGTCAACGAACTCGTCAGGTCGGACACTCCGCTGACCGCTCCACCGAGGGATCCACCCAGGTCAGCGACTCCACCGCCGCCAACGGTACCGCCGCCGTCGACGGTGCCACCGGCAGCCGCGGTTGCGTCTGCACCGATCGAACCGGTCACGTCGGTGACTGCTCCGACAGCCCCGCCGAGCGATCCACCGAGGTCAGTGACACCGTTCAGTGCTCCGCCGAGCGACCCACCCAAGCCGGCCGCCGCGTTCGTGGCTGCATCGAGACCTGCGGTTGCGTCGAGACCTGCTGTTGCGTCCAGAGCGCCGCCCACCGTTGCTCCGAGATCGCCGGTCACAGCGCCGAGGTTCAGTCCGTCCGCCGCGATGCTTCCGAGGTCGACTGAAGGCAGTTCGGCGGAAATCGGGCCGAGGTTCACTGCGCCGAGGTCGACGGAAGGCAGGTCGGCGCCGATCGCACCGGTGCCGATTCCGCCGATGTTCAGTGCCGTGTCCAGCGCTCCACCGAGGGCACCTTCGGCACCGAGAATGCTGTCGAGAGAGCCGCCCAATCCAGCCCCGAGGCCTGCGCCCAGTGCACCGTCGAGTGCACCGGTGAGGTCCGTGCCCACGGAACCGACAGCACCCAGGCCGCCTGCACCTGCGAGAGCGGAGTCGAGAGCCGCCGCCACACCGGCAGCCAAGCCTGCTTCGCCGCCCAGGCCGAGTGCACCACCGACGTCGATTCCGGTAAGTCCGCCTGCGCCCAGTGCTGCGTCGAGCGCGCCGCCGAGGCCGCCCGCGAGCCCGGCATCGACGCCGAGCGCCGAACCGAGGACGCCTTCGAGGGCCGTCGACAGATTCGCGCCTCCGCCCAGAGCCGCCGCGAGGTCGGCGCCGAGTCCGCCTTCGAGGTCGAGTGCTCCCCCGAGCAGTCCGCCGAGTGCGCCGCCCAGGTCGGCTCCGACCGTTCCGCCGGCACCGAGAGCGCCGGAGAGTGCCGCGCTGAGCTGAGCGCCGAGGTCTGCGCCGCCGCCGAGCACTGCGTCGAGGTCTAGTCCGCCGCCGAGGCCAAGCGCTGCGTCGAGCGCGCCGCCGAGTGCAGTTTCCAAGCCGCCACCGACGCCGAGTGCTCCGCCGAGGGCGCCGCTGAGGGCAGCACCGAGATCGAGCCCTCCCGCGATATCCGTGAGAACACTGACGTCGGTGATCGCGCCGAGAACGCCGCCGAGCGATGCACCCAGATCAGCGCCGATCGTGCCGCCGGCTCCCAAAACACCGGAGAGCGCGCCGGACAACGCCGTGCTGAGGTCACCCGTCAGAGCGCCGGCCAGGTCCAGGCCGCCGCCGAGGGCAAGGGCGGATTCCAGTGCGCCGGTCAGGCTTGCACCCAGTTCGCCGCCGATGTCGAGGAGACCACTGAGGTCTGCTGCGCCGCCGAGGAGTCCACCGAGAGCCAGTCCGAGGTCCGCTCCGAGGTCGCCGCCGATGGCGAAGACGGGTGCGAGGGCTCCGCTGAGCCCTGCCGTCAGGTCGAGTCCGCCGACTGCGCCGATTGCTGCGTCGAGCGCTGCTCCCAGTTCCGCGGTCAGGCCGCCGGTCACTCCGAGCGCGCCACCCAGAGCCGCGCTGAGCTGTGCACCGAGATCGAGTGCGCCACCGAGGTCGAGTGCGCCACCAAGGCCGAGGCCGGCTTCGATCACGGCGCCGAAGGCTGCGCCGAGGTCGGCACTGATCTCGCCGCCGATGGCGAGCGCAGCACTGAGGGCTGCTGCGAAGTCGCCGACCAAATCGAACTGGCCGCCGAGAGCGCCTCCAACTCCGAGGCCCGCACCGGCGCCGAGACCCAGGCTGCCACCCAGACCGCCACCGAGGCCACCGGTGAGTCCACCACCGATTCCGAGTCCGCCGCCAATCGCACCGGCAGCGGACGCGCCGGCGTTGACGATCGCGGACAGGTCGGCGCCGCCACCGGCAAAGAGTCCGGACTCGGCGACCAGCGGAGCAACAGCGACGATGTCGGCAGGGCTGACGTCGCACAGACCTGCAGCGTTGAGAGCCGCGGTCGGGTTGGCGCAGTAGTTGGCAGCTGCCTCGTCGTCGCGAAGTAGCCCGAGGATGAATTCGAGTACGGCGTTCGTTGCCATGGCGGGTTCTCCTGAAGTTCGTTGACCGTGATGTTGCCGGTGGGATGTTGCCGGTGGGTTGTTGCCGGTGCTCCGGAAACTGGTGCGCTGCCAGAGGTAGCGAGTGGAACCAACGCTAAGAACTTTTGCGACCGGGGCCAACGGGGAGCACCCCCCTCTTCTGCCGGGGCGGACGGGGAAGTCCCCTACGGACCACGACTGGCCTGGTTAGGGGATTTGCCCCGATTAGGGGATCGGCCCCCTACTTCGTCGGAGCGCCTCCAAACCGGTAACGATCTTGGTCCTGAAACCGACATCGCAGACAACCGCGACAGTCCTTCTGTCGCTCACGACCAGGGGAGTTCGTTCATGGCGGCAGGGCTCGGCATCAGCATCGGTTCGGCCACTCTCGTAGCTGTCAGCGACGGCTCAACCGGTGAAACGCAACAGGTCCGCTTACCCAGTGCACTGCAATTGGACGACGGATCCGTCATCACCGGATTTGTCGAGCGCGTCGGCGATCCGATTCCGATACTTGCCGCCGACGGCACCGAGTACCGCGGCGAGGATCTCGCGGCAACAGCGGTAGACGCGCTCGTCGGCCAGGCGGGCAGCGGCGAAGGGCCGACGGTCGTCCTGGCTCACCCTGTGGGGTGGAACCGCCACACAGCACGCACCATGGAGTCCGCGCTGGATGGCGCCGGGGTTCACGGCGCAACTCTCGTCGCCGAACCCGCGGCCGTCATGGCGTGGCTCGCCGCCTCCGGAACTGTTGTCAACGACGGTCTGACCGTCGTCTACGACCTCGGCGCCCGTTCGCTCGACGTCACGATGATGTCCACGACCGGCGGACGGAGCGAGATCTTCGGCAAGCCGCTGCGCAGCGAGGACATCGGCGGTGACGAATTCGATCACCTCGTCACCGTGCACCTGCTCGATGCGGTGTCGGATCACTTCGCGGCCCTCGATCCCTTTGCTCCCCAGACGATTGAAGCGCTGGAAACTCTGCGCCAGCATGCTCGCGCCGCCAAGGAGGAACTTTCCACCGAGACGGAAACCGTTGCCCTCGTGGCACTTCCCGGCGCCGTCAGCGACGTTCGACTCGTTCGTTCCGAGCTCGAGGATCTGATTCGCCCCGCTCTCACCGAATCGGTGACCTTGGTTCGCGAAAGCCTGCGATCTGCCGGCGTCGAGTCCAGTGACGTCAATCAGGTTGTTCTGGCCGGCGGAAGTTCGTCCATTCCCCTTGTCGCCGAACTATTGTCTGCAGAGCTTCGTGTTCCGGTGATCGCCGACGCCGATCCGGCGTCGTGCGCGGCGTCCGGCGCTGCGACGCTGGCGACAGAAATGACAGCCACCACGGCACTCGCTGTCCCTGTTGTCCCCGCCGAGCCCACCCGCAAGCCCGCACCGGTTCCTGCCTTCTCCACTCCGCTGCTTGCCGAGCCGACCGAGGAAGAGAACACGGCGACTCGACGCTCGTCGAGGGTGGGCGTAGTTGCTGCGGTGGTTGGAGCATTCATAGTGCTCGCCGCAGGCGGGCTCGGAATCGGAACAGCCATGGACAAGATCAACGTCCCGTCCAGTTCAGCGAACACCACGAGCGAGTCCACCTCCTCGACCGCATCGACCACCGCAGGCTCTACTCCCGGCAGCACGACGGCAGCCGAAGCGGCAGGTACCGGATCCACGACTGCGAACAACGGAACTCAGAACAATCAGCCCGGTTCTCCTGCTGCCGCGGGCGGTTCGACGACGGCGCCAGGGGCAGTTCCGGTTGCCGGCGCACCAGCTGGATCTGCGCCCGCACCGGGCGAGACCGCCCAGTCGGCGCCTGCACCTGCCGCACCCGGCGCCCCGGCTCCCGCACCGGCTCCCGCCCCAGCACCAGCGCCCGCGCCCGCACCTGGGGCGGGCGTCGGAACCGGTATCGGTGATGCTGCGACCGGCATCGGCAACGGAGTCGGCGGTTTGGTAAACGGCGTCGGGGACGGTGTCGGCGGAGTGGTCGGAGGTCTCGGTAACGTCGTCGGTGGTGTCGGAAACGTGGTCGGTGGTGTCGTCGGCGGCGTCACCGCGCCGATCCGCTGACCGGCAGGCTTTCGATGAACCGTGACAGCGGCACCGAATCGTCGTACATCGCAGGACTTTTGCGCGGCATCGATCTGACTGCATCGCCACTGCGCCTGTTCGTCACCGGGACCGACGCCAGCGCTCGGCCCCAGGTGTCGAGGGCAGTCCGGAAAAGAATCGAATCGGGTGACAAGCCCGTGGTCACCACGCTCGCACATGACGCCCCGGCCGATGCGATTGTGGTGATCGCGGACGCGCAGGCTCTGACCTCCGATGAAATCCGCGCCCTGAACGAGCTTGTTCAACGCGACGACCTCGGAGTTGTCATCGCCTCCGATCGGATCGATCCTCCACTCGCACCGATCTACGCGAGCATCTCGAGTTTCGGTACCGTCCTTCACCTGAACCCGTTGAACCGATCCGATATTCGGAAGATCGCCGCAGAGCGAAGAATCCCACTTGACGACCGCGCCATGCTGACGCTCGAGCACCTTGCCGGTGGTTCCTTCGGGGCAATCGAAGCGTACTTCGCCGCCGCCGCGGCGGGCCGCCCGGAAATGGCGCCGGCTGTACGCACACACTTTCTCCATCAGGTCACTGCTCTGCATCCGATCGAGCGGGAGATCCTCGAGGTTTCACTGGCCGTCCCGGACGTCGACGCTTTCGAACTCGATCTGGGACAGGAGAAGTTCAGCCTCACAGCCGCATTCGACCGCGCTCTGGCGTCCGGACTGTTCGGTTCACGATCTCCTCTCGTCGCAAGCGTTTTGGCAGAGTCGACCAGTACAGGGCGTATCCGCAGCGAGCTGATCAGAATCGTCGAATCACGCGCGCACGCGCGAACTCTCGACATCGACACAGCAATAAGGCTTTTCGACTCCGGCATCCGCCACCACGATCTCACGGCCGTGCTACGAGACGCAGTCGACGGCAGCATGCCGGCGGTCGCAGCAGATCTCTTTCGTCGTGTGCATTCGATCGAGCCTCTCGACCTGGCCGACACGCTGCTGTACGCCCAGGCCTCGGCTCGAAGTGGTGACCTCGACACCGCGTGCCGCCTGGCAGATTCCGTCATCGCCGAACCCGATCTCGACAACGCGAAACTGGCGACGGCAGTGCGGGTCCGCGCAGCTTCATCCGCTAGCTGTGGTCAACTCGGCGCTGCTGCTGATCTCTACACCTGGCTCGGGCCAGAGCGCACCGGAACCGAATCCCCCTTCGCCGCAATCACCTTCCTCGGCATCGGCAAGGTCGACGACGCGAACGCGGCGCTCACCGGACACACCGGATCACCGTCGAGCACCACGGTCGGCGCTGCCACACTCGCCAACGGACTGATGCAATCGGTAACGGGGGGTGCACCGAGTGCGCTCAACACGATGTCACGCGCACTCTCCCTCCCCGGCGGCGCCGACACCTCGCAATTCCAGCCAGATTCCGCCCCGGCACTGGTCGCTCTGGCACTCCTGCACAACGGTGCCCATGAACGCGCCGCCGCTGTTGTCACCGCCGCGATCGCCGGCGACGACGCAAGCAGCCACACGTGGGCGCGGCTTCACATTCTCGGCGCCTGGATCGCGATGATCCGTGGGAACGACACTGCTGTCGACGACCTACCGGAAGAGGTGGTCCGCGGCCCCCTCCGCGAACGTGACGCACTGTTTCTGCATGCTCTGATGGTGGGTCTCGCTCGGCGCTCCGGCGATCTCGCTCAGTTGCGTCGGGCTTGGTCCGGCGCGGCAGGCGCCCTCTCGTCCTGCAGCGTGGATCTCTTCAATTTGCTTCCCATCGGCGAACTGTGGCTTGCAGCAGTACGACTCGACGAGGCCGAGCAGGTCGAGCATCTTGTCGACGACGCGCGCTCACTCCTCCGCGCACTCGGCGAGCCGCCGCTGTGGTCTTCGCCGCTTCATTGGTACGGCGTCCAGGCATCGATCCTCGCGCAGTCGCCGGCCGACCTCCTTCCACACGCGCATGCACTCGCGGAATCAGCCAAAACCCACACTTACGCAGCCGGCTTGGCGACCGCCGGCCGCCAGTGGCTCCTACTCATGCAGGGCAGCGTCGACGCAGACGAAGTCGAAGCCGCTGCGCGAACGCTCAGCCGAATCGGACTCCCCTGGGACGCGGCCCGCCTCGCCGGCGAAGCAGCGCTGCGCACCCCGGACACCAAATCGGCGACGGCATTGCTCCACGTTGCGCGCTCGCTACGCACAACGTCGACGGCCGAGACGATCGCAACCGATTCGGCCGACAGCGCGACACCACCGTCGGTACTGACCGAGCGCGAACAAGAAGTTGCCGAACTCGTCGTCGTCGGCCTGACGTATCGGGAAATCGGCGAACGTCTCTACATCTCCGCCAAAACCGTCGAGCACCATGTCGCACGCATCAAGCGGCGCATCGGGGCACAGTCCCGTTCGGAATTGCTCACCATCCTTCGAAGCATGACACCGGCGAACAAATAGTTAGCTGAATATTGTCCGGAGGGTTGCGTATATCCGTTTAAGTGATAGCTTTCACAGGAATCAGGACATGCATGCCGAGCAAAGTTCGGTAACTGTGAAACGGGGATCGCTATGAATTGGGGAGTCGGACTCGCCGTCGGCAATAAACGAAGCATTGCTGCGATCGCGAAACCTGACTCGGTGCTGGTGACCCTCGAACGCGAATCGGTGCTGCACCACGCCCCTGACGGCACCGTTCAGCTAGGTGAAACCGCGACTGGTTCCGCCGGGTTGCGGGGGTTCCTCGACTGGGTCGGAACTGACGATATCGACAACTTCTCCGAGCACATGACGCGAGGGGAAGAACTCGTAGCGACGGCTATGTATTGCCTGGTCAAGGAGGTTCGCGCACTCACCGAACACAACTTGGACATCTCTGCCGTGATTCCCGCAGGTTGGTCGAGCGATTCCGTCGACGCACTGCGCGTCGCACTCGACAGCATGGATCTCGACGGCGTCGAACTGATTCCGGAAGAGGACGCCTCCGCGGCTTGGCTCGCAGATCCGGATGCCGACGACAGTGCGGCTCGCGGAGCCGCAGCGTTGGCAGCGCATTTCTCGATCACCACTGCGAGTTCCGAACCCGAGCCAACCGCTCTTTTCGAACCGGAGGAGACCCCCGAGGAGTTTCCGCTGTTCGTCCTGATCGAACCGGAGCCGGAATCCGACGTGGAGGCAACGGTCACGAAAGCAGCGAGTGTCGACAGTTGGCGCAGTCGTCAGTGGCAGTCGGAGCGCCGACCGATCATCGCCGCAGCAGCCGCCGCAGTTTTTCTGACGGTGTCTGGCTGTGCGGCAGCGGTCATCATCGGACACACCCCGACGGTTCCGGCACCCGGGATTCTCGACGCACAATCTCACTTGTCCCCCGGCACCACTCCCGCCACCGCGGCGAGTCCGTCCGGTGCGGTTTCGCAATCAGCGACCTCGCTCCCGCCGGAAGTACCCGCACTCGGCGCGCAGCCGACGACGCAGTGGTGGTCACCCGAAGCGGATCCGACCTCATCCGCATCCCAGCCCACGCCGGAGAGTCCGCGCGCCAGTGCAGAGAAATCGACAACGGCGAACGCCCCCGTGCAGCAGGGATCGCCGATCACCGTGCAGATCGACCCACTTCAGATCGAGAACCTGCCGCCGATCGTCAGACCGCTGGATCCGGTCGATCCGCCTACCCCGGACACTCCCACCGTGACCGACCCCACTGATACACAGACGACGCCGACACAGCCCTCCAACCCGACCGACACAACCGATCCGGCGGTTCCGAATCCCGACATGCCCGCAATGCCGGTGGCCCCGAGACCCGGAATGCCCGGTTAGACAAAAGGATTCAACTGTTCGACAGGAGGCGCACATTCCTCCTCGAAACTTTTCCCCTATGGTGGGTGCGGTACCTACCGGCTCGGTGCCGGGGACTTGAAGGGATTTCATGCGTAACTCGTTGGCGATCCGCACCGCTGTGGTCGGCGCCTCGGCACTACTGCTCGCAGCTCCATTCATCACGACGGCATCGGCAGAGCCCGCCTCCGACACGCATGTCGAACAGCTCGAAGCCGACCAGCTTCCGGCTGAGCTTGTCGAGGCGATCACCCGCGATCTGAAGATCTCCCCGCAGGAGTACCTGGACCGCGCTGCCAAAGCTCAGGAGCTCGGTGCGTACGCCCAGGATTTCAAGTCCGAGCGTCCCGGCGACTACGCCGGCTCGTGGATGGGACTCGACGGTCAACCCGTCGTAGCCGTCACCACTACCGAAGCTGCACGCATCGCCGCCGACGACGGTTACCGCACGCACGTCGCCCCCGTCTCCGCCGACACTCTCGAGAAGACACTGGCCGACGTCAACGGATGGATTGCCGGGCTGCCCAAGGAAATCTCACGCGCAGTCAATTCGGCGACCATCGACGTCCTGAACAACCAGGTTGTCATCGACGTCGCGAACAGCCCCGTCGGGCAGGCACTCAATCTTCCGACCCTGCTCGAGAACACCAAGATCGTTCTCAGCCCGGACGGTGGCGGATCGGTTGATCCCCGGGCACTCGGCGGCGACACCTACATCACGTCGACGGGCCCCATTCGCGAGACGCCGACCGAGAACATCTCGGTCTGCTCGTTCGGGTTCAACGCCGTCGACAATCAGAACAACGCACTCAATATCAGTGCTGGACACTGCAATCCGGCCGAGGGTTCGAAGTCGCCGGTCTACCTGCCGAATCACGCGAACGTCGACGACAGTCAGTTGATCGGCGCCTTCTCACAGTCTTCCGTCGGCAACAACGCCGGCGATCTCGATTACTCGGTCATCAAGTTCGACCAGCCGGGCATCGACGCCGGCCTCGATCGCGCTGCCGTCCGCGGCGCCAACGGCACCACCCTCGCGATCACCGGAACAGCACGTCCCGTGATCGGCGCCCCCATCTGCAAGTCGGGCCAGACGTCGTCCTTCACCTGTGGCGTCGTGGCGGCGGATCGCGTCGAAACACAGCTGGTCATGGCAGACGGTGATTCGCGAACAGTCCGCGGATTTGCCGGTACCGCGTGCACCCTCGCCGGCGACAGTGGCGGCGCCATCGTTTCCGGAACCTTGGCGCTGGGCATCACCAGCGGCTCCAACAGCAGCGGCGCCCCGAGCTGCAACGAAGCGAACCTGGTATTGGCGACCTCGGGCGGAACCTCGAATCTCGGCATTCCGGTCGGAGACATTCTCGACGCGGCAGATCGCGCATCCGGCGGCGGTGTCGGTTCCGGAATCCGCGTTCGCACTGCGGGTTGACCCAGCCCTGAGCTACTCACTGTGCCCGCCGATCCGTTTCTCGATCGGCGGGCACAGTGCTGTTGTCGGTCGGAGTCCCCGCTGCGCGCTTGTGTAACGGGTGGGATTAGTGCGTTCGAACCCATATAGTCATGGTCGACTGTGATCGGCTCACCACAAGTCCGTGAGCCGTATCCGTGTGCTCCCAGGGGGGTGGTACGCGGTCAACGAAGTGGAAAGGCCCTCATGCGAAGCTCCATCGCACGTCGTGCCGCAGTGTTCGGTTCGGCCGCGCTGCTGCTCCTCGGACCGATTACCGCGGTCGCGAACGCAGAACCGAACGAATCCGGGGTATCCGATCAGGCAGCCCATCTGCCCGTCGAACTCGCCGAAGCTCTACAGCATGACTTGGCGCTGACGCCCGACCAGTTCGTCTCGCGTTCCGAGCTCGCGCAGAAGCTCGCCGAGTTCGCCGCCATCGCGCGCGTCCAGTTCCCCGACTCCTTTGCCGGTGTCTGGCTCGACGACCTCGGCAAGGGCGTCGTCGCTCTCGCTGACGGTCGAGACAAGGACGCCGCCCGCGAGGCCGCCGAGAAGGCCGGCTTCGAGGTCAAGGACGTCGCTCAGAGCGAGCAGGCTCTGCAGGGTCAGCTCTCGGCGCTCAACACGTGGCTCGATTCGCAGCCTGCCGAGGTCGCTGACCTCGTGCGTGGCATTGCCGTCGACGTAGTCGGCAACGGAGTCGCCCTCACGGCCGATCCTGCCGCCGGCATCGAATTGCCTGAATTCCTGAAGCGGACTGTTGTACACACCGCTGCTCCGCTACTGGTTCCCCCGATCGTCGCGGACCTCATCCCCGCAACCGGGTCCGCCACCGGCGACGCCGCACTGGGCGGAGACGCCTTCGGCGCAACCTCCGGTAACACCGGGCTGCGTTGTTCGTTCGGCTTCAACGGCACCGACGGTTCAGGACGCACGGTCAACATCAGCGCCGGCCACTGTGATCCCAACCGCGCCGCCGCCGGCACCTCGAACTCCAGCCAGGTCTTCCCGATGGTGAACAACCAGACCGGACCCCGCGTCGGATACTTCGCCAAGAGCAGCTTCGACGGACGCGACTACTCGATCATCAACATCGACGACAACGCGAAGTACCGCTTCGAGAACAACAGCGTGCGGGTCCCGTTCAACCGCTCGGTCAACATCACCGGTACCGCCGATCCTGTTGTGGGCGCCCCGGTCTGCAAGGCAGGGTCGACCACCGGCTTCAGCTGCGGCGTCGTCACCGGCGTCAACCGCGTCGCCAAGGTTTTGGATCACACCCTCGACAACGGCTTCACCACCAACATCTGCGTCCTGCAGGGTGACAGCGGTGGCCCCATCGTCTCCGGAACGCTGGCAGTGGGCATCACGAGTGCCTCCAACGTCGCCACCTCGCCCCTGTGCGAGATCGCTCAGGCCGAGACATTGTTCGGACAGGAAGCACCGACGCAGTACGCGACGCCGATCAACGACATCCTCGCGGCCAATCCGGGCCTGAAGGTTCGCGACTACTGATCGCACACATTCCCTGAGGTAGCAAAACGGGCGCCACACCTTCTGAAGGTGTGGCGCCCGTTTCGGAGTCCGTGACGTTCTACTGGAAGAGAGTTGTTCCAGCCGGAGCGTTCAGGACCTTGATCAGGTCCATACCCGCGACAATGGCGGTTCCACCGCCGGCGAGGATGGTACCGGCGACTCCACCGATACCGGCGCCGGTGACCATGCCGGGCAGGCAGCCGATAACCAGGCCGGGCAGACCCACGATGCAACCGATGACTGCACCGACGATCGTGCCGGTGAGGCTACCGATCTGCGTGGCAAGCCCGAGCTGTGACTGGAACTTCTCGATGGCCTTCTGATCCTCGTCAGGCGAAGCGACCGGGGTGAACTCGGCAGCGACCGGCTTCGGCTTGGAGCTGGCCGGATCCAGGTTCGGCTTGAGGGTGAGGGTCTTGCCGTCCTCACTGACGGTCTCGTCGAACGGGAACTGAACGTCGCCGAGGTTGAACGCGAGCGGCAGGCTCACGAGAGTTGCGCCCTGGCTGTTCTGCAGGTCGACGTGTGTTCCGTCACCGGATACGCGGAATGCCCCGGCGTCGATGGTGGTGACGACAGCCTGGTCGACGACCTCGGCGGTGTACGAAACGTCGGGTGACGTCTCCGGAGCTGCGTAAGAAGTACCTGCAGCGATGCCCGTAGCGGCAATGGTCATCGCTGCGACGGCCGCAGCTTTACGAATGAACATTTTCAATCCTCCCCGGGATCGGGCGGGCGCAAGTCGATGACTCACACCACCCGTGTCCCCTGTGCGTGACGGGCGTAACGATAACAGCCGGTCGGTTGGCCTCACCTGCTCGGAACCCGAGTTAGGGCTGCCTGACAGATGGACACCTGATGGGCACCGCCTAACGTGACGACCAGACATGTCTGCGTCTGGCCAAGCCCGTCCGACGCAGAAGATTGATCTCTCCAGGCCACGAGCGGTTACCAGCCGGTACCTACAGGCTGGTAATGCTAGTTACTGGCGGGTAACATAACGCAGGTTAGTATCAGTGGGCTGTCCCGAGGTGGCCGACGCGTCGCCCTGAAACGAAAGGCCGCGACATGAATGCCCTGACGATTACGTTGGGCACGATTGGTGCACTGCTGAGCTTGGTGTGTTGGTACATCTTCCTCTCAGGTGCATTGAGGATGTTCAACACCGTGCGCATCGGCCAGTCGGCACCCGATCGATGGCGCCCGTTCTTCCCTCGCTTCAAGCAGATGATCATCGAGTTCATCGCGCACACGCGCATGAACAAGTTCCGCAGCGTCGGCTGGGCCCACTGGCTCGTCATGGTCGGCTTCCTCGGCGGATTCCTGCTGTGGTTCGAGGCTTACGGCCAGACGTTCAACCCCGAGTTCCACTGGCCCATCTTCGGTAACACGTGGGCGTGGCACCTGTGGGACGAGATCCTCGGCCTTGGCACCGTCATCGGTATCACCACGCTGATCGTGATCCGTCAGCTCAACCACCCGCGTCTGCCCGCGCGCCTGTCCCGTTTCGGCGGCTCCAACTTCAAGGCTGCCTACGTCATCGAAGGCATCGTCCTGCTCGAGGGCCTGGGCATGATCATGGTCAAGGCCGGCAAGATCGCGACCTACGGCCACGCCAATCCGTGGACCGACTTCTTCACCATGCAGGTCGCCAAACTGCTTCCCGCCAGCCCCGTCATGATCTCGGTGTTCGCGTTCGTCAAGCTGATGACCGGCATGATCTGGCTCGCGATCGTGGGCCGCAACATCACCTGGGGTGTCGCGTGGCACCGCTTCTCGGCGTTCTTCAACATCTACTTCAAGCGTGAAGACGACGGCACCGTCGCCCTCGGCGCCGCAAAGCCCATGATGTCCAAGGGCAAAGCCCTCACCATGGACAACGTCGACCCCGACACCGACACCCTCGGCGCCGGAAACATCGAAGACTTCTCATGGAAGGGCTGGCTCGACTTCACCACCTGCACCGAGTGCGGGCGTTGCCAGTCCCAGTGCCCCGCGTGGAACACCGGAAAGCCGCTCTCCCCCAAGCTGCTCATCATGTCGCTGCGTGACCACGGCTATGCCAAGGCCCCGTATCTGTTGGCCGGTGGACGCAAGGACATGGGCGGCGACGAGATCGGTCTCGTCGACGCCGAAGGCAACGTCAGGGAAGGCGCCCTCGCCGCGATCCCGGAGGCTGCACGACTCGAGGCCGACCGCAAGCTCGTCGGTGAGACCGTCGAAGGTGAGATGGCCCCGGTCATCGACGCCGAAACCCTGTGGAGCTGCACCAACTGCGGCGCCTGCGTCGAGCAGTGCCCCGTCGACATCGAACACGTCGACCACATCATCGACATGCGCCGCTACCAGGTCCTCATCGAGTCGGAGTTCCCCTCCGAGCTCGCCGGCCTGTTCAAGAACCTCGAGAACAAGGGCAACCCCTGGGGTCAGAACTCCAAGGACCGTCTCAACTGGATAGGCGAGATGGACTTCGAGATCCCCGTCTTCGGCAAGGATGCCGACAGCTTCGAGGACTACGAGTACCTCTTCTGGGTCGGCTGCGCCGGTGCCTACGAAGACCGTGCCAAGAAGACCACCAAGGCCGTTGCCGAGCTCCTCGCCACCGCGGGAGTGAAGTTCATGGTTCTCGGCGCCGACGAAACCTGCACCGGCGACTCCGCTCGTCGTGCCGGCAACGAGTTCTTGTTCCAGCAGCTCGCGATGCAGAACATCGAGATGCTCAACTCCGTCTTCGACGGTATCGAGAAAAAGAAGCGCAAGATCGTCGTCACCTGTGCGCACTGCTTCAACGCCCTCGGCAACGAGTACCCGGAGGTGGGCGGCGACTACGAGGTCGTGCACCACACCCAGCTGCTCAACCGCCTGGTGCGCCAGAAGAAGCTGATCCCCGTTGCATCCGTGAGCGAAGACGTCACCTACCACGACCCGTGCTTCCTCGGACGCCACAACAAGGTCTACGACGCTCCCCGTGAACTCATGGAAGCCTCCGGCGCCAAGCTCGTCGAAATGCCGCGTCACGGTGAACGTTCCATGTGCTGTGGTGCCGGTGGCGCCCGCATGTGGATGGAAGAGAACATCGGCAAGCGCATCAACGTCGACCGCGTCGACGAAGCGCTCTCCACCAACCCCAAGAAGATCGCCACGGGTTGCCCGTTCTGCCGCGTCATGCTCACCGACGGCGTCACTGCCCGCCAGGAGCAAGGCCAGGGCGAAGGCGTCGAGGTTGTCGATGTCGCACAGCTGATGCTCAACTCCGTCACCCGCCTCGAACCCGCTAAGCTCACCGAGAACATCAAGGTGATCCCGCGGGAGAAGGCACCGGTCGCTGCTGAGGCAAAGGCCGAATCCGTCGAGCAGGATCGGGTCGCCGAAGTCGAGGAAGCAGCTGCGACGCCGGAAGCCAAGGCCGCTCCCGCCGGCAAGGGCCTCGCCATGAAGGGCCTTGCCAAGGCACCCGGAGCGAAAGCTCCCGGCGCCAAGGCACCCGGCAAGGGTCTCGGAATGGCGGGCGGGGCAAAGGCTCCCGGCGCCAAGAAGGCCGCTCCTGCCGAAGCCGACGCAGCTCCCACTGCCGAAGCCGCAACACCCGCCGCACCGGCGGCAAAGCCCAAGGGCCTCGGTCTTGCGGGCGGAGCCAAGGCTCCCGGCGGCAAGGGACTGCAGATGAAGGGCGCCGCCAAGGCACCCGGAGCCAAGGCCGCTGCCGCACCGGCAGCGGAAGCTCCCGCTGCTGAGGCTGCTGCACCCGAAGCTGCTGCACCCGTCGCCAAGCCGAAGGGTCTGGGCCTGGCGTCCGGCGCCAAGGCTCCCGGCGGCAAGGGACTGCAGATGAAGGGCGGGGCCAAGGCTCCTGGAGCGAAGGCAGCCCCTGCTTCTGAAGCACCTGCCGCTGCACCCGAAGCACCCGCCGCTGCACCTGCTGCACCTGCTGCACCGGCAGAGGCTCCGGCCGCCGAGGCGGAAGCTCCGAAGGCTCCACCGGTCGCCAAGGCAGGCGGACTCGGATTCAAGTCGGGCGCAAAGGCTCCCGGTGCTCGGAAGGCAGCCCCCGCTGCAGCCCAGGCGCCGGCAGCGCAGGCACCGACTGCGGAGGCACCGGCTGCGGAGGCCGAACCCGTGAAGGCAGAACCCGTGAAGGCAGAAGCACCTGCTGAGGCGTCCGCACCCGCGGAAGCTCCGGCACCTGCCGCTGCGCCGCCCGCCCCCAAGGCCGGCGGACTCGGATTCAAGGCCGGCGCAAAGGCTCCCGGTCGCAAGAAGTAGACGCACCACCCGCGAATGCCCTCACCGTCATGGTGGGGGCATTCGCGTTTGTATGGGAGCCCCTAGCCGACCGAGCACCCTTTCCCTCGACCCAACACACCGTGCAGCACGCGGAAACCGGTGCTCGCCCTACGCAAGTGGTGCTCACTCCCCCGCCAACTCGAGGCCTGCGTGTCAATCAGCGACAAGCATCACCGCACCGCGCGCACGCCCGACACCCCTTTCCTGCTGCCGTCCGATGACGTAACGCCCCGGAGCGATGCCGGTCGCGCCGTGCTCCGGATGGATGAGGTACGCAGTCACCCGGGTGTCGACCACGACGAGTGCAAGGCCCCGCGCATCTTTCACCGGCGTCGACCACCTGCACTCCCCTGCATCTGCAACCAAGCTGTGAGGGTTCCCGCCCGCCGCACTTCGCAGCAGTTCCACTCCGGAGAGCGGAACGTTCACTGATCGAGTCCACGGCAGAGGCGCGACGATGTTTGCAAGCAGCGAGAACGGGATCACGATGAGATCGCCCTGTGCCTGAAGACCGTCGACCACAGGAATGGACACTTCCTTGTCGAGATAGTCGAAGACATCGAGGCCGGTGAGGGTGGTAAGAGCGGACAAGGTCATGTTCGAGTTCATAAGTATCACCAGGGGTTTGAGGTTGGGGTGCGTTTGACGTTCAGGTTCGGCGAACGAGGCGTGCATAGTCGGCACCGGTGATGCCGTAGGTCCATCCGGCGGCATCCATCGCGGACGTGAACCATCCCGGCACGTGAAGACCGTATCGCCGTCGATGCCCATCGCGCTCGAGAGAGCCGTTGACCGCGAGCAGGATTCGTCCACTTCGGCCCCAGGCTTCCGGTGACGCGTAGAGCTGAAGCAGACAACCTGCATTGCCGGGATCGTCAGTTTCGTCGACCAGTGTCAGTCCGGCAATCTCGATGTAGGTATCCCAGCCGATGCGCTCGATCGCACATCGGCGGATCTCGACATTGCGCTCCTGCGCGATCCGGTCGGGGTTCGGGTCGAGCACCACCCAGTCGGGAACGATCGCCCCGTGCAGAACGAACGCGTTTGTGCCGTCGTCGAATTCGATTGCGGGGGAATCAGAATGGTGCAACCGCCGCGCTCCCTGCGCGCTGCCCGGAATCGGTTCGGCATGTAAGGCAGTGGGTCGTTCAGCCATGATGCACACATTGTCGAACGCCCACCACCACCCGGTCGAGTCAGCCAGCGCCGTTTGCACGTCGAGAAGCTCACGGTCTTCCGAATCGAATGTCGCAAGACCATATCGGCGGAACGTGTCGTAGTACGCGATTCGATGGGCTTCTTGCTGTCCGTACCAGGTCACCCTGCCTGCCACCGGGGTCAACATCGTTCGTATCGTAGCTGCGACGCCGTCGAACAGCGTGGTGTGCAACGATTCCCAAACGGACGCCCTGATCGGGCGCTCCCTCTGTCGGCGTTCTATCTGCCAGCCAGTTCTCCGACGTTCGATTCGCGTGTCCATGCGGCGGCGCGATGCAGCAAACATGCTCGCGATATACCCAGATGCGCAGTCGAGTCCGGCGCCGTCCAAGGACATCTTGGTCGACAGTCCTTCGGTGACGATCAGGTCCGAACCGGCACGGGGAGACGGAACCCAGACGAACTCCGGTTTCGGGAATCCGGACCGCCGATACAGTTGCGAGACAGAGGATTCTGCGGTGTTTCGATCAGCAGGACGAGTACACAATCCGCGTTCGAGCCAAACGTCGCGGATCTTTTCCAGGGCCAGACTGTCTTCGTCGAAGAGATTGAAGTTCTCGGGCAATGTCGCTCGACGTGATGCCGACGAGCGAATCGGTGCGGCGCTCACGCGACGGTGGCGGTGTCCGCCTTTCCTGTAGTCATAGTTCTACAGCGTGGCACGCAAACGCTCCGAATGCAAGGAACACCCGGGCGCAACGTCGAGAACCGGCCACCATTTCCGTTTACTCAACACCCCCTCCAATGGGGTGAAACCAGTTCGCACTGTGGACAAGTGGTGCTCACTCGAACTTATCCACAACCTCCGGATCACCACTTCTCTCTCGTCGCCACGTGCACCAAGATCGATCGGCATGGGGGAACAGACACATATCATCCGCAGGCCGGACCAACTGTCGATCGGTCGCACCGATGCCGAGATCCGACAGGCCTGCGCCAGTGGAACCTGGGCCAGAATCCATCGTGGTGCGTACGTGGACAGCGGCCACCTGTCCCGCCTCGACGCATACGGACGACATCGATTGCGGACCGAGGCCGTGGCCTGCGCCGCTTCATCCGGTGCCGCTGTCAGCCACATCTCGGCTGCGGTGCTGCACGGTTTCGAACTCTGGAACACTCCGCTCGAGGTCGTCCACCTGTCCCGGAACCGGCGAGGTGGTGGCCGAAAGTCCGCTCGACGTCACGTGCACTCGACATCGCTGACGGACAACGAGATCATCGAAGTCGATGGTCTGCGCGTCACGACTCCGGCTCGCACTGTTGCCGATCTCGCCAGAGTGCTGCCTTTCGAACAGGCTCTCGTGGTTGGTAATTCAGCACTGCGCCGGTCGTCATTGACGACGGAAGCGCTCACGGACTCGATTGCGCTCAGCCCGAACCACCCGCGACATCGACACGCGCTCCACGCCCTCGCTGCGATGGACTCCCGTATCGAAAGCGTCGGCGAATCACGCAGCCTCGCGCTGTTCATCCGCGAGCACTTGCCGCTCCCCGAGCCCCAGGTCGAAATCCGCGACGCTCGCGGGCCGATCGGTCGCGTCGACTTCCTGTGGCGTGAACAGTGCACTGTCGGAGAGTTCGACGGTCGCATCAAGTACGGCCGACTGGTGCCCGCCGGTCGCAGCGCCGAGGACGTGCTCTGGAACGAGAAACTCCGCGAAGACCGGCTCCGTGACGCAGGTTGGCAGGTCGCGAGGTGGACCTGGTCCGACCTGTCGACTCCGTCGGTCGTGGCAGGTCGGATCATGGCGGCCTTCTCGCGCGGGCCGGTCAGGTACCAGCCGGCTCCCACAGCTCCAGTGCCGGAATGCCGGGTGGGGTGAATCCTAGTACCTGCCCGTAGAAGGACAACTCGGCGTTACGTGAGCTGATGATGGTCGACTGCTTGCGGAATCCGTGGGATTCACCCTCATAGGCGAGGTACGCGTGCGGAATACCCTTGGCCACCAAAGCATCTCGGAATCGCTCCGCCTGAGAGGGTGGCACGATCGGATCGTCGAGACCCTGGAGCAGCAACACCGGGCAGTTCAACCCGTCGACGTTGTTGAGCGGAGCACGTTCCGCATACAGATCGGCAGATTCCGGCAGCGGGCCGATCAAACCGTCGACGTAGCGCGATTCGAAATCGTGAGTTTCCTGCACGAACAGGTCCAGTTCGGCCACGCCGAAATAGGAAGCACCACAAGCGAACACGTCGGAGGTTGTCAGCGCGGCCAGAACGGTCCATCCACCGGCAGATCCGCCCTCGATGGCAAGGCGGGCCGGATCGGCAAGTCCCTGCTCGGCCAACCCGGTGACGGCGGTGACGACATCCTGCACGTCGACGACGCCCCACTGTCCACGCAGTCGGTTGCGATACTCCCGTCCGTAACCGGTCGACCCTCCGTAATTCACGTCGACGACGCCGATTCCGCGGCTGGTGAAGAAGGCGTAGACGAGGTTCAGTGCCGGTGCTACGTGCGCCGTCGGGCCACCGTGAACAAACGCGACGTACGGCGGCAGTTCACCGTCGAGACCTTTGTATCGCGGACTGCGCGGCGGATACGCGACGGCATGCACTTCTCGCCCCTGTCCGTGGGCGACGACGGCCCGCGCTTCCGGGAGATACGCGGACTCGGGCAATTCTTCGACCGAAGAACGGATTTCTTCGAGTTCGCCGGTACCGAGGTTCAATTCACGTAGCGCACCCGCCAGCTTTGCTCCGCCCGAGGTGAGCAGCAGCCGGTCTCCACGGACCTGCATGAGGCCGATGCTGGTGACGCCAGGGATCGCGATGTCGCGCAGTTCTCCCGACGCCGGGTCGAGTACCGCCAGTGTGTCGGTTCCCACGGTGCGTGCGGTGAGAAGGTGTCCGTTGTCGAGTTCGACGAACCAGCGCGCGCCGAATCGCCAGTGCGGCCCACCGAAATCCGCATCCGTCGGGCAGATCGGGGTGATCTCGGCGCCGACGCGATAGATGTTCCACCAGCCGCTGCGATCACTGATTGCGTAGAGCTCGTCGTCGGTGATCCACTCCGGTTGCAGGACAGACTCTTCGGATCCACCGACCAGCACGGAATACGCTTGCGCGACGCCGTCGACGAGTGGAGCGACCCGAAGTTCGGTACCGTCCCAGGGCATTTGGGGATGATCCCACGCGATCCAGGCGATCTTGGTTCCGCTCGGCGAAAGCCTCGGCGAGGAGAGGAAATCGGAGCCGCCGACGATCGAGCGAATCTCACCGGAGCCGTCCAGCGGTATCGCACAGATGTCGCGAGTGATCGTCCCGTCGACAGCGTGCGCCTCCCTAACCGCCCACACCTCGCCGTTCACGATCTGCAGGTCCGCGTACCGCAGCGCGGCCGGCGACGCCGGCTCTGGCGTCAGAGCCCGCGGAGTGAGGCCGTCGAGGACGTACACACGTTGATCGGAGAATTCACTGAAGACCAGTTTCCCGGACTCCGTGACGGTCCAGGCGCCACCGCCGTACTCGTGAACCCTGGTCCGCGCATTCCATGGCGCAGGGAGAAGGTCGACGGGTTGGTTGTCGAGACCAGACCGACGAATCGACGTCCGACCGCTCTCGGTCGGCCGGAGTTCGGCCCACCAGATCTCGTCGCCGACGTATCGTCCGCCCTCGACTGGGTGCCCGCCTGCAGCGAGATCAGCTGCTGTGATCGGCGAAGTCCACGATCCGTACGGGGCTGCAATCTGCTCGCTCGGGGTCATCGCTCGACAATAGCCAACGGGTCGTGCGAGACGGTCCCCGACAATGCACTTGCACAGTGGTGGGATCATGTAAGTCGTGAGCACACCAGAACCCGCCCGCCATCGTCAGCCGCACCGCGAGCTGGAGCAGTCGTCGAAGCTCCAGAACGTCCTGTACGAAATCCGTGGACCGGTGCACGCGCACGCCGCCCGGTTGGAGGCGGAAGGGCACCGGATCCTCAAGCTCAACATCGGCAACCCGGCACCGTTCGGATTCGATGCTCCCGATGTGATCATGCGGGACATGATTGCTGCTCTGCCCTATGCGCAGGGCTATTCGGAATCCAAGGGCATTCTGTCGGCGCGGCGCGCGATCGTGACGCGATACGAGCTGGTTCCCGGCTTCCCCGAGCTCGACGTCGACGACATCTACCTCGGCAACGGTGTTTCCGAGCTGATCACGATGACCATGCAAGCTCTCCTCAACAACGGCGACGAGGTGCTGATCCCAGCGCCCGACTACCCGTTGTGGACGGCGATGACGAGCTTGTCCGGCGGCACACCCGTCCATTACCTCTGCGACGAGGCCAACGACTGGAATCCCGATATCGCCGATATCGAATCCAAGATCACCGACAAGACCAAGGCTCTCCTCGTCATCAACCCGAACAATCCCACGGGTGCGGTCTACTCGATGGAAGTTCTGCAGCAGTTGGTCGATCTGGCGCGCAAGCATCAGCTTCTGCTGCTCGCCGACGAGATCTACGACAAGATCCTCTATGACGACGCAAAGCACATCTCACTGGCGACGCTTGCCCCTGATCTGCTGTGCCTGACGTTCAACGGCCTCTCGAAGGCCTACCGTGTCGCGGGCTACCGCTCCGGCTGGGTGGCGATCACCGGACCGAAGGATCATGCGGCCGGCTTCCTCGAGGGGCTCGATCTCCTGGCGTCGACGCGGCTGTGCCCTAATGTCCCCGGACAGCACGCCATTCAGGTCGCCCTCGGCGGACACCAGAGCATCGAGGACCTGATCCTGCCCGGCGGCCGCCTCCTCGAGCAGCGCGACGTCGCATGGGAGCGGCTGAACATGATTCCTGGTGTCTCGTGCGTCAAGCCTCGCGGCGCGCTCTACGCGTTCCCTCGTCTGGATCCGAACGTCTACGAGATCCACGACGACGAGAAGTTGGTTCAGGACCTGCTTCTCCAGGAGAAGATCCTGATGGTTCAGGGCACCGGATTCAATTGGCCGAACCACGATCACCTTCGAATCGTGACGCTCCCGTGGGCCCGAGATCTTGCCGTGGCCATCGAACGATTCGGCAACTTCCTCACCAGTTACAAGCAGTAGATTCTCCGGCCGAATCCGGGCGAAATCGAGTAAACAATTCGTTGTACAAATGCCCCGTAAACGTAAAACGGCGGGGCATTTGTGCGACCTTGGTCACATATTTCGCAAACCACGCGGTTTGATTGACACTTTAACTAATTAGTGACCTGCCCTGATGTGAAAACGGTCCAACCGGTACGTGATTCGTTGTGAAATTGGTAGTTGGACAACGCGCCAAATCGGTTTGAAATTGGGTACATTAGTTATCAGCACTTCGGTGCCGCGAGCACCTGGTATCCCTCCCCCCCCTGTGGATACCAGGTTGGTGGCGGGGACAACCCCCCCTGTTCCCCGCCACCCAGCTCGACCAATCCCAGTTTTCACATTCCGGTACTTCTCTCCCGGTTATTGCCTGTGCCGACACTGCCGTTGATCAACAATGCCGTCGATCGACACTATCCACAGAAGCTGATCATCCGCTTCGGAGCCGATAACATTGCACCGGTGCAAATCCCCAGTCCGACACTCCGTTTCCGATGAGTCACGGCCACGGCCACGGCGGACCCATTCAGATCGGGCCCACCGCATCCCGCGTCGTCATCGGCTTGCTCGTCGTCATCGGTATGGTCGTCGTCGCAGCAGCAATCGCGCTGTGGCCGGACAAGAACACCATTCCCGTCCCGCTCCCGTTTCAGAACGCCGACGGCAGCTCGGTGGAAACCGAAGCGGGCACTGTCACGATGCAGGACCTCGGCGACTGCGGAAGCTCCTCCGCTGGAAGGGTATTCGTCGGCGCACCGCAACCGCCACCCACCTCTGCCTATCAATGTCAGCGAAGTATCGTCGATATCGAATCCGGGCCTAATGCCGGAACAAAGACATTGCTCGAGGTCATTCCAGGTGCCGGTCAGCCGGACCTTCGCGTGGGTGACCACATTCGACTCGTGCGTCAGACGGACCCGAACGGCAATACGCAGTACTCCTTCGAGGACTATTCGCGTGGACTCCCGCTGGCGCTGATCGTCGTCGCGTTTGCCGTCGTCATCATCGCCGTTGCGCGGTGGCGCGGACTGCGCGCACTTGTCGGCCTGGTGATCGCCTTCGGCGTTGTCGTCGGATTTCTCCTCCCCGCCTTACTGGACGGCAAGCCTGCAATACCCGTTGCACTGGTCGCCGGGGCGGTGATCTTGTACGCGGTTCTCTATCTGGCGCATGGCGTCTCGTTGAAAACCAGTTCGGCATTGCTGGGCACCCTCGCCGCGATGGTGCTCGCTGCCGTTCTCTCCTACCTCTGTATCGAACTGACTCATCTCACCGGCTTGTCCGAAGAGCAGAACACCAATGTTCAGACGTACATCGAGCACATAGACATCACCGGCCTGCTGTTGGCGGGATTCATCATCGGCTCACTGGGCGTCCTCAACGACGTCACCATCACCCAGGCATCCTCGGCGTTCGAGTTGGCCGAACTCGACAAGCATGCGTCCCGCCGAAAAGTCTTCAGCGGTGCGATGCGGGTCGGACGCGATCACATCGCCAGCACGGTCTACACCTTGGTTCTCGCGTACGCGGGCGGGGCTCTGCCGTTGCTGCTGCTCTTCAGTGTCAGCGGGCGCCCGCTTCAGGACGTTTTGGTCGGTGACGCCGTCGCGATCGAAATCGTACGGTCCGCGGTCGGCGGAATAGCTCTGGCTCTTTCGGTTCCGCTCACCACTGCCATCGCCGTGATTCTCGCGCGGCCACCCGGCAGTGCGGTAAAGGCCGGTTCGACTTCAGGTGGACGCCACTCCAAACGCTGAGAACCGGGCCTCAGAGTCCAGGAATCGGCGGGAGGACCGGCAACAGAATCGGCGGCAGTCCGGGAATGTAGATCGCGGGCGGCGGAGGCGCAGGTGCTGGCGCCGGCGGCACGTAGGTGTCCTGCACAACCGGCGGTGCCTCGACGACGGGTGGGGCTTCCTCGGTCGTAGTCGGAGGCGGCGTCGTTGTGGTCGGCGGCGGCGGAGTGGTCGTGGTCGTCGGGGCTGTCGTAGTCACCTCGGTTGCCACAGGTCCGGCTTGTTCGGAGTCTCCGAAGACCTTTCCGCCGTAGCCCAACCCCAGTCCGACGATGACGACTGCCGCGATCACACCGGCGCCGAGGCCGGCAAAACGCAGTGGATTCCTAAGCTCGGTGGATGTGGTTTCCACAGTCTGTGTTCCGGCGAGCCACGACGGGTGTGCGGTCCCTGCTCCGACTCCCTTGTCTTCGCGCACTGCCGAGTACGCCTGGGCGTCAACCATCACGGCCACGGTATCGGCGTCCTGCTCGGCCCCGAACCCGTCCGTGACCGGTTCACTGTCAGTGACGACAAAATCTGCACTTTGGTCGAATCGTTGCTCGTGTCGGTTCGGTCGTGGCTGCGGCAGTTCCGCAGCGTACGGACTCGACCTCTGTTCCTGCGGAACAGACTTCACCTCGGCAGCAACCTCCGGCGCAGCTTTCGGTCGCTCCGATTCGGGGAGCGTCGCGACTCCTCCATGGCTGAACGCCTGTACCGGGACGGGCACCTCCGCCGGTGTGTGAATCGGATAAGGCGCGAAGATCGGCGCCACCGCCGGGACCTGAACCGGCGCGGCGACCGGGCGTGACGACGGCGTCACGGACAACTCCGCGATCAGCGCAGCACCTTGTGCGGTCACCAGTTCAGGCTGCTCGGGCGCGATGACGGGGCAATCGAGCCACGCCGCGAGAGTCGCCCGCACGATCGGGACGCGCGCGCCGCCGCCGATGAGGACAATCGCGTCCGGGTTGCGGCCGGACGTAGCGATGACCTCGCGTATTTCTCGCGCAAATGCCTCCACCGACGTGATGACCAGGGAATCGAAGACTTCCCGCGACAGCAAGAGAAGCCCACCAGGGCCGGGCAGGCACACGGCGCTCCGTGTGGACAGCTGTTCCTTGGCAAGTCGGCATCGCGCCTGCAGTTCAGAGTCGCCGCCCGGGTCGGCCGGCGTCGCAATTCGGCGACGCACCGTTTGGTCGGAGTAGACGAGGTCGTCGAAATGGTCTCCACTGACCCGAGTCGACCGAGCGGTCACGACGGTAGACCTCGTATGCCTGTCCACAACGCTGATCGTCGATCCCGAACTACCCATGTCGACGACGACAAGCGTGTTCTGGTCGGTCAGCGCACCGGGTTCCTCGAGCATCCGGAGCGTCGCCGAAACTTCGGGAACCAACTCGAAGTTGTCGACACCTTTCTGTTCGAACGCGGTCTGGAGTGCACCGGCTTGCGCTTGATCCCGGTAGACGACGACCGTATGACTGCTGAGTTCGGCATTCTCGGACAACGCCACTCGGGTCGCTTCTGCAGCGATGTCCTCCGGGACGTCCCGCCCCCGCTCAACCGATCTCGATCGAAACACCGGACCGCTGTGGTCAGGCGTCCCCGGTCGCGCCAAACGCACAGCGCTGGCTCCCACCGTCACGCCCAAAACCAAGTTCATGATCCACCTTCGTCGACCGTGGACGGGTCTTGTCAGCAGACCCCGTCATTCCCCGGCCGGAAGTCTACCCACTAGGGGTGGTCCGCGAGGTTCGCGCGTCGCATCTAACAGCCAGATGCAGCTACTTTTTCGCAACCTGGACGTTCGACCTAGCGACCTAATCCGCGATAGTTCCATCCGGCAGCACGCCAGACCTTCGGATCGAGGCAATTTCTGGCGTCGACGATCACGCGTCGACGAACAAGGGGTTCCAGATCGGCAGGCACGAGTGAGGCGAACTCGTCCCATTCGGTCGCGATCAAAACGACATCAGCATTCTTACAGGCGTCTGACGTGGAGGTTGCGTAGTGCAGGGTGGGGAACAGTCGGCGAGAATTGTCCATCGCCTTCGGATCGAAGACGGTAACTGCCGCCCCGTGAAGCTGCATCATTCCCGCCACGTTCAGCGCAGGCGAATCGCGAACATCGTCGGATTCGGGTTTGAATGCCGCCCCGAGCACCGACACGTTAGCTCCCAGCAAACCGCCTTCGCAGGCTGCCGTCACCAGTTCCACTGCTTTTGTTCGTCGTCGCATGTTGATGCTGTCGACCTCACGAAGAAAGTACAGCGCTTGGTCTACACCCAACTCGCCGGCGCGTGCCATGAAAGCCCGAATGTCCTTCGGCAGGCAACCACCGCCGAACCCCAAGCCCGCATTCAGAAACCGCCTGCCGATCCGGTCGTCGTATCCCAGAGCGTCCGCCAACATCGAGACATCGGCGCCGGTGGCCTCACACACCTCCGCAATCGCGTTGATGAAGGACACCTTGGTCGCGAGAAACGCATTCGCAGATCCTTTGACCAACTCGGATGTAGCCAGATCGGTCACGAGGAACGGCACCCCCGCACCTAGCATCTCGGCGTACACCTCACGAAGAACACCTTCGGCATTTCCCGGTCGATCACGATCAACCCCCAGAACCAACCGATCAGGGCTCAGGGTGTCCGCGATGGCGTGCCCCTCACGCAGAAACTCCGGATTCCAGGCCACCTCGACGGCGTCACCCGCGGGCGCAGTGGCCCGCAGTCGCTCGCCGAGAGCCGCAGCCGTCCCCACCGGGACGGTCGACTTGCCGACGATAAGCGAAGGCCGTAGAAGGAACGGCGCCAACATGTCGATCACCGAATGAACGTGACTCAGATCCGCGGCGTACTCCCCCTTCTTCTGCGGAGTCCCCACCCCGACAAAATGAATGTCGGCGAATTCCGCGGCGTCGGCGTAGGACGTCGTGAACCGGAGCCGACCCGACTCCAGATTCTTCTCGAGCATTTCGGTCAGGCCCGGCTCGAAGAACGGGACCTCCCCCCGAGACAACTTGTCGACCTTGGACTGGTCGATGTCGACTCCCAGCACGTCGTGGCCCAGTTCGGCCATACACACTGCGTGGGTCGCCCCCAGGTATCCCGTTCCGAACACGGTCATTTTCATGTGTTGTTGGTATGCGCCCGAACTTTCCGACACGCGTACGCGAGGTGGGCGCGAAACCAACATCGGGCGTACGACGAGTGCGTCGCGCCTGCGACCTATGCTTCTGCCATGCACGTTCTCTTTGTCTGTACGGGAAATATTTGCCGATCACCTACCGGTGAACGCCTGGCGCGTGCCTATGCCGCCGAAGCCGGGGCCACCGGATTCACCGCTTCGAGTGCCGGCACCCGGGCGATGGTCGGACACCCGATCGAGCCGACTGCGGCACGGGTTCTCGCGGGTCTCGGCGGCGAACCCGGAGAGTTTCAAGCCCGACGTCTGACGACGGCGCTGGCTGCGGATGCCGATCTCATTCTCACGATGACCGAAAGTCACCGGGACAAAGTCCTGGCGATGGCTCCGACCCGACTGAAGCGCACCTTCACCCTTCGAGAGGCCGCACGGTTGGCCACGCTCGCCGACGCCGGCAGTGTCGACGATCTCGCCGCCGCCAGACCGCGTTTTCGTGCCACCGAACCCGAGGACGTCACGGATCCGATGGGTAAGGAAGAGAAGCTCTTTCACGAGATCGGACTTCAGATCGCCGACCTCGTGGGCCCGTTGCTCAGCCGACTTCGCTTCGGCGAGGGCTGAGCGAAGTCACCGCGGTCAACTGCGGTAGCGACTTGTCCGACTCGTAGGAGTAGCTGTACTCGTATGCATTACGTCCTCGAGACGGAGTCATCGTGATGACAGTGCCCAGGACGTGTGCTCCCACGCTCTGCAGGTTTCCGACGGCGCGCGCCAGTTGATCACGCTTCGTGGAGCCGTGTCGGGCGATCACCAGAGCGCCGTCCGACATGGCTGCCAGAACTGCAGCGTCCGTGACGGGTAGCAGCGGAGAGGCGTCGATGATGACGTAGTCGTATCGCGCCCGCAGTTCCTCCAGAACGTGTTTGGCCGTGTCCGTGCCGAGCAGTTCGCTCGGGTTCGGCGGGATCGGTCCCGAGGCCAGCACGGTCAGCCCGGCGAATTCGGTCGGCTGCAGCACGTCATCCAGGGTCGCTTGACCAGAGAGTACCGAACTGACACCGACGCTCCCGATCAATCCCAGGTACTTCGATACCCGCGGCTTCCGGAGATCACCTTCCATCAGACAGACCGATTTACCTGCCTCTGCCAAGACCAGTGCGATGTTCACTGCCGTGGTTGTCTTACCTTCGGAGGGAAGCGAACTCGTGACGACAATCGCGCGAGGTGGGTGATCGACTTCGAGGAACTGAAGGTTGGTGCGCAATTCGCGGAACGCTTCGGCACTCACGGAATTACCTTCACTGAAAGCAATCGCGTGGTTCACTTCGACGTCCTTGTCGAACGGGATCGTGCCCACCATCGCCGAACCCGCGATCTCTTCCACCGTTCGACGATCCTTCACCGTGTTGTCGAGTCGATCGCGAATCAGCGCAAGAGCGATCCCCAACAGCAGTCCCGCCACTGCTCCGAGCGCGAGGTTGCGCGAAGTCTTGGGTGACACGGGAACAGTCGGCTCTTGAGCTTGCTGCTCGACGACCACACGTGCAGGCGGTGTTCCGCCGTTCTCGGGTGTCTCCAGTTCCTGTGCCAATGCGACGAATTCGGACGAGAGCGTGTTCGCTATCTCGCGTGCGAGTTCCGGTGACGCGTCCTTGACCGCGAGGTCGATCAACACAGTGTCGGGCGCCGACGTTGCAGTGACCTTGGAGGCCAACTCGTCAGCCGACATCCCGCCGACCACTCTCGGCCCCAGTTCGTCGATCGTCCGCTGTGCGAGCGTTCGACCCGTCAGAAGTTTTGTATACGACAGAACTCGCTGCTGCGACAGCTGGCTACCTTGAAGTGCCTCGTTGACCGAGGTTCCCTCCGACGTCGACACGAACAACCGGGTCGAGGCCTGGTAGATCGGTGTCGAAAGAAGGGACGCACCAAGTGCTCCCAGGATTCCGAGCACGGTTACGACCGCGGCTGTCCGCCACCTGGCTTGTAATATCTTGAGGTAGTCGATTATTTCCATCTTGATGTCTCCTTCGGCTCACGCATGCCCACTGCGGGTCTGAGCGGTTGTTGCCGGTCAGGCCGCTAGGGCGAACCGGGCTTTCTCAACTTCGATATCGATCAACTGCAGCAGGCACCACGCCCTGTGCTCACGGACGTCCCAATCCGCGGTATGTCCAACCCGCGCCTCGCCAGCCGGCTGGCGACAGGCAGTTACGCCCGTCGACGATCACTTTCTTGCGAACCACCGAGTCGAGATCAGACGGTTGCAACTTCAAGAATTCGGGCCACTCGGTCAATACCAGGACGACATCGGCACCTTCACAGGCCTCCAACGCATTTGCCGAGTAGGTCAGCGTCGGGAAGAGCGCGCGCGAATTGTCCATGGCCTTCGGGTCGTACACATTCACTGCGGCACCTTGGAGCTGAATCTGACCCGCGACATTGAGTGCCGGCGAGTCACGAACGTCGTCCGAGTCAGGCTTGAATGCGGCACCCAGAACTGCAACTCGCGCGCCGAGCAGCGATCCGCATGCCTCCCGAGCCAATTCGACCATTCGGGTACGTCTGCGCATATTGATGTTGTCGACTTCGCGCAGGAACGTCAGTGCTTGGTCGGCACCGAGTTCCCCGGCTCGAGCCATGAAGGCACGGATGTCCTTCGGCAAACATCCTCCGCCGAAACCAATTCCCGCGTTGAGGAATCGACGTCCGATCCGAACGTCGTGCCCGATCGCGTCGGCGAGCACCGTGACGTCGGCGCCCGCGGCCTCGCACACTTCGGAGATCGCGTTGATGAACGAGATCTTCGTGGCCAGGAAAGCATTCGCTGACGCTTTGACCAACTCCGCCGTCGCAAGGTCCGTGACAAGAAACGGAATCCCCTCATCGATGAGCTCTGCATAAACTTCGCGCGCAACAGATTCTGCCCGACCGCGGACATTTCGATCGACCCCGAGCACCAGCCGGTCCGGGTGCAACGTGTCCTGGACGGCAAATCCTTCACGGAGAAACTCGGGATTCCACGCGACTTCGACGCCGTCACCGATCGGTGCCAGTTCCCGCGCGCGCTTACCGAGCCGTTCCGCGGTTCCCACCGGCACCGTGGACTTGCCGAAGATGACCGAGGGTTTGGTGAGCAGCGGCGCCAAAGTCTCGATCACCGCGTCCACGTAGATCATGTCCGCGGCGAACTCGCCCTTCTTCTGCGGCGTCCCGACGCCGAGGAAGAACACGTCCGCAAATTGTGCGGCTTCCTCGTACGACGACGTGAACTTCAGTCGCCCTCGATCGATGTTTCTTCGTAGGACCTCGCCCAACCCTGGCTCGTAGAACGGAACTTCACCTGCTGCCAGTTTCTCCAGCTTTGCCGCATCGACATCCACTCCGAGGACCTCGTGACCGAGTTCGGCCATACAGGCCGCGTGTGTCGCGCCCAGGTATCCCGTGCCGAATACTGCTATGCGAGTGCTCATGTTGCTCGATCTGCTTTCTCGAGAGTGTGCGAAGTGTGTTGATGGGAAAAGCGATTCAGGTGCGTACAGCACCGATGTTGTCGCGGTACCACGAGACTGTCGACGCGATACCCTCGCGTAATCCGATCGTCGGCCGCCACCCGAATTCACGAATCATGCTCACGTCCAGAAGTTTCTGCATCGTTCCGTCCGGCTTGGAGGTGTCCCACCGCGTCTCTCCGGTGTATCCGACCTCCGCGGCGACTATCGAAGCGATCTCACGAATTGTGTGATCCTCGCCGGTTCCGACGTTGACATGCGATGCATCGTCGTAGTTTTCGAGCAGATGCAGACACGCCGACGCCAGATCGTCGACATGCAGGAATTCACGGCGCGGGTTGCCACTCCCCCAGTTGACAACCGACTGGACTGCGCACGACTGCGCCTCGTCGTAACGCCGAACGAGTGCGGGAAGTACGTGCGATCCGCGTGGCGAGAAATTGTCTCCCGGGCCGTACAGGTTGGTGGGCATAGCGGAGATCCAGGGGCGACCATGCTGCCGCCTGGCAGCTTGGACGTGGAGTATTCCCGCGATCTTTGCAATTGCATAGGCGTCGTTGGTCGGCTCGAGATGACCGGTGAGGAGGTATTCTTCCTTGATCGGTTGCGGCGCCAATTTCGGGTAAATGCACGATGATCCGAGGAACAGGAGACGCTCGACACCATGCGCGAGGGCGGCGTCGAGCACGTTCACCTGGATGCGCAGATTCTCCGACAGGAAGTCGACGAGGAACGTGCTGTTCGCCGCAATCCCACCAACTTTTGCCGCTGCGAGGATCACGTTGGTCGGCTTTTCGCGGGCGAAGAAATCGAAAACAGCTTCCCGGTCACGTAGATCGAGTTCGGCCGACGTCTTTCCGAGCAACCTGGAGAAGCCGACAGATTCCAGGTGTCGCCACACCGAAGAGCCGACCAAACCTCGGTGTCCAGCCACGTAGAACGGTGCGTCTCGATCGAGGGGTCGCGGCGCGAACGAATCACTCATCGCGTCGCCAACCAGTCGGGAAGTGCCGGAGTGTCGATCCACGGTCGCCCTTCGTGCTCGAGCGCTTCGACGTCTGCGTCGACCATGATCCGGGCCAGTTCGGGTGTGTGGACGCCGGCCTTCCAACCGAGCTTGCGCTCGGCATGACTCGGATCCCCGATCAGTGCGTCCACCTCGGTCGGCCGAAGATACCGTTCGTCGAATCGAACGTGGTTTTCCCAGTTCAGACCTGCATGTTCGAAAGCGACGGTGAGGAAGTCGCGCACCGAGTAGTTGCCACCGGTGGCGAGCACAAAATCCTCAGGCTCGTCGACCTGCAGCATGCGCCACATTCCCTCCACGTACTCCGGCGCGTATCCCCAGTCGCGAATCGCATCGAGATTGCCCATGTACAGGTGATCCTCGATACCCGCCTTGATACGTGCGACTGCGCGCGTGATCTTCCGCGTCACGAATGTCTCACCACGCCTGGGGGACTCGTGATTGAACAGAATTCCGTTCACGGCGAAGATCCCGTACGCCTCACGATAGTTCTTGGTGATCCAGTACGAGTACACCTTCGCCGCACCGTAGGGCGAGCGAGGGTAGAACGGTGTCTCCTCGTTCTGCGGTGGTGGTGTCGCACCGAACATCTCGGAGCTCGACGCCTGGTAGAACCGGCAGTCGAGTCCGGCCATCCGAACCGCTTCGAGTAGTCGGATCGACCCGACGCCGGTGGTGTTCCCGGTGTGTTCGGGTTCGTCGAAGCTCACTCTGACGTGAGACTGCGCAGCGAGGTTGTACACCTCGTCCGGCTTGATCTGCGCGAGCAGCGTCACCAGACGCGCTCCGTCACTGAGGTCACCGTAGTGAAGAAAGAGTCGAGCACCTGCATCGTGCGGGTCCACGTAGATGTGGTTGATCCTCGAAGTGTTGAACGTCGAAGATCTACGGATCAGTCCGTGAACCTCATAGCCTTTGGAGAGCAGCAACTCGGCGAGGTAAGAGCCGTCCTGCCCCGTGATTCCGGTAATCAGTGCGCGTTTCATCCTGCGTTCCTTCCGTTGCGGGACAGCCCGCCTGATGGTTGCGAATCCACGGTTGTGGTCCGTATTCCTCCGAATCGCTCGGCGGTCTTGATCTTGCTCATGTGCGTCCCCCCGAACGGCCGAAGACATTTCGTATGTCACGTGATGCCAGCCGGAGGAAAGTCGAGTTACCGAACAGGTAGCGTCGCCATAGACGCTTGGGTTCCGACACAAGTCGATACAGCCACTCGAAACCCGAGTTCTGGACGAAAGTTGGTGCTTCGGAAACAGTTCCCGCCAGGAAATCAAAGGCGGCACCCACTCCGACGGCCACGTAGTCGGTTCGGTCTGCTATCGCCTTCGTGACAAAATCCTGCTTGGGTGCACCCAGACCGACCCACACGATGTCCGGTGACGACGGACCGACCTTCGTGATGATGTCGTCGACGAACTCCCTGCTGAACTCTGCAAACGGCGGCGCATAGGTGCCGGCCACCTTGATGCCCGGATACAACTCCTCTACTCGATCTGTCAAGAGACTCAACGTCTCTTCTGTCGTGCCGACAAAATGGTGACGAAGGCCGTAGCGGCGTCCCTTGTCCAGCGTGGCCTCGAAGAACGACGGACCGCGAACCGGTCGCACACCGATCTGATCGGAAAGGGCACCGCCACCTGTCAACCGCATGACCCAGCTGACCGGGGTTCCGTCTGCGAAGTTCACCCCGGGGCCTTTCAGCACTGCGGAGTAGTCGCGATCATTGTGTGCCGCCGACACGCAGTAGGAATTCGACAACCTCACGGAGACTCCGGTTCCCACCCCCTCCCGCCTCTCGTTGACTACCCAATCGGTAGCTCCCTCGAGATTGGTCGCGGCAAACGGAATGCCACCTACCTCGATGACCTCGAACGGACTGCTCATCTGTCTCACCACTTTTCCGAGTTCATTTGTTGACGTTCATTGCACTGGCCGTAACTGCGCGACAAGATCGATTCCAACCGGGATCGAGTCCAATCACGTTGCGGTTCAAAGAGAGAAAGCTCGGTCTCGACAATCGATCGAGCAATACGCGCGGGAAGCGTGGATGTCGGCGCAACCGGAATCGCCACGGCGTTCCGACCGGCCAGAGTCGGTACACCGCCGAGATCCAAACAGACCACCGGGAGGCCCACCGCGGCAGCTTCGGCGGCCACCCAACCGCCGGAATCGTGCATGCTCGGGAAGAGCAAGGCCGAGGAGGCCCCCATCTCCCTCATCACTTCCGATCTGTCGCGCCACCCGTGAAGCGTGATCTGACCGCGCCGGTAGGGCAGCGACTTCTCGATTCGCGCTCGCGCGGGCCCTTCCCCGACAAAGGTCATGGACCAATCGGTACCGAGATGCTCGAGCGCGTCGAGTATCAGGTCGATCCCCTTGTACTGCAACAGCCTTCCCACAAAGAGCAGTTTTCGTTTCGGTCTGGGTACCGATTGAACTTCGATTCCGTCGTAATCCAGAACGCAATTCGGCTGGACGACGACGTCGCAGGCTCGCGGGGCCCCGCGGCCGCTGTCGGAGTTCATCGCGATGAAGGTGTCGACGCGCCCGGACACGAAGATGTGGGTCAGTGCCCGTACGACTTTCGTCGAACAGGTGCGAACAGCCGTGGTGGCCAGGTATCGCATACCGACACTCCTGGCGAGTGACATCGGCGGGTAGGTGTTTCCGCCGGCAGGCCCCCACACGAGTCGTTTGCCACCGACTCCACCGAACAGCACCGGTGGGGGCAGCCAGTCGGAGGCGAACGTTGCGTGGTGAAGGACGTCGAAGTGTGCCGCTTCACGCCGAACGAACAGTGAAGTGTGCCAGAGCCATCGGAGGTATCGACCGTACGATCCGGCTTCTTCCGCGGTCAACGTCGCCATTCGCACGACTCGAACTTCGCAACCGAGTTGTTCACACGCGGATTCCAACGTGGGAGCCTCACCGGAGCGAGTCACCACCGTGATCGACTCACACAGTTCGGAAGCCGCCGAGAGAAGCGCCCAACCCGCCCCGGACTCACTCCCCTGATTCGGATCGCAGGCGTATGCCGTCATCAACAACCGTGTCATCGCGCTACCTCCAGCCTCTGTGCGCGTGGCATCCGAGAATCGTGGCGACCGAACTGCTGTGAGAACCACCCGATGTTGCGTGCACCGTGATCGAGAATGAAGCGTTTGACACGCGGGCTGAACACGGCGACAGGTGTCGCCACGGCCGCTGCGAGTACGAGAGCAGCTCGCTTGACGATCTGAACCGTCAACTGCGGCGCGGTGAGTTGTCCCTGACAGAGCGCCAGGATCCGGCCGTTGTTGACGTATCGTGCGAAGAGCCAGGAATCCCGACGCCGAACCGCGTCGACGGGTTCGTACGCAATTGCCTCGTCGCACCACAGCAACCGGACACCGCCGGCGCACATCCGGAGTGTGAACTCGGTGTCCTCGCCGCCAGGTAGATCCCAATCGTCACTGAAGTTCAAGCCGTTCAAAGCCTTCAGGTCCAACAACAGGTTTCCAGCACCTGCCGACGCAACCGGAGTGCCGGTGGTGTGGCGAACACGGGCGTGCAATGGAAGTTCTGAAGCAGGCAGACCCACCGGAATCACAGGACCGGCCACGGCACCCGCGTCGAAATCTGCGGCGCAGGTGAGGAGATTCGACAGCCAGTTGACATCGACATATTCGTCGTCGTCGACGAACACGATGTATCGACGTTCTCGCGCGTTGGCGAGATCGACGAGTGCACGTCGCGCTGCCGATACCCCGCCGAACCCGAGATGCAGTCGCTCGATCCCGTCGACGACGTATGTCGGTGTGGTGGAATCAGGATCGTTGTCGCCTACCACGATCTCGGCCGCAACGCCGGCAGCCACGATCGATGCCCTGACGCTGTCAATGCAGTGCGCAAGTGCCGATTCGCGACGGTACGTCAAAATCGCGACCATGACGCCGCTCAGGTCCTTCATGAGAGACCAACCTTCGGCCGAGAGACGTCGTTCATCGAGACCAGGAGCACGACGCTCGCACTGACACCAGCCGATACCGCCAATGCTCCTGCGACATAGACGGCATCGTCGGACAATCCCGCTCCGAGAACGATCAGAAACTGCAGCGGCAGCAGCAATGCGCGAAATGTGTTGAGCGTTCCGGTCTTGTCCACGACTCGAATCGACGTTCCTACACCCAGAAGAATCCCGTTGAACGCCACTGCCAGTCCGCACAGCAGAATGACCGGCATCAAGTTCGGGAAATGCGGCCCGACCAGGTGATCCGTCAAACGAACTCCCGAGAGCCGAATCTCGAGCACGAGACAGATCAGCGAAACGCAGACGATCGAGACGAGGAAGATCCGCAATCCCACTCGGCGACCGAGTGCCATGCACTCGCTCGGGCTCATCGATTCGACACCACTTCCGAACTTGCGCATCAGGATCGGCGAGATACCTGCGAACATCAAGGACAGTGGACCGAGCAGTGTCTGGGCAGTTCTGATCTCACCGATCATCGAGATCGACGCCACCACGGTCAGTATCAAGAACATTGCCTGCTGCGCAGCTGATCCCATCAATATCTCGATCGCGAACGGCACGGATCGGTATCGGTGCGTGCGCGAGTACCTGATCGACGGCACCGGCGGCACCAGACGCATGGATGCGTGACCGAGAGCGAGCGCAACGAAGACACCGACCGTGTAGGTCACGAGAGCAAGTGTCAGATTCTCGACCAGGAAAGCTGCAATAAGTACGAACGAGAGTGTCACGATCTGTATCGACGCAGAGATCCAACTCGCACCATCGTGCATCAACATCGTGCGTATCACGTCGAAGATCACGAAACCAACTGCGGCCAAGGCATATACCGTGAGATTCATCGAGTCCGACCCGGCGATCAGGAACAGTGCCCACACCGATGTCACCGATACTGCCGCCAGCACGATCGTGGGTGCCAAAGCCGGCCGACGCTCGTCCGACTTCGCTCCTCGTGAGAGCCAGACGTCGACGCCGATCGCTCGCCCCAGCGCCAGTGCCAACAAACCCGCCGATTGAATGACGGCAACCTGGCCGACTTCGATCGGACCACCGAGTCGTGCCACCGAGGTGAGAACGACAAAAGTGAGGATGCTCGAAAGTCCCTGATCCGCCATGAATGTCACATGCCGCGTGCGATCGTTCACGAGCTCACCTCGTTGATGAGCTCACGCATCGACGTCGCCGCCTTGCGCGAGGTGAAGCGACTCGCGTAGTGACGATATGCGGATTTGCGTATCGCGGATCGGTCGTCCGCTCCGAGGATCCGTGCGAGTGACTCGCGGATCGACGATTCTTCCAGGGAATGAAGGGGCGTTCCGCCCGGTCCGACGATGTCCGCGAGTGCACCGCTGGTTGCGTAGATGACGGGGGTACCCACCGACATCGATTCGATCGCGACGCGTCCGAAGGGCTCTGCCCATTGAGATGGGACCACGGACGCCGCACTGTGGCGGAGTATCTCGATCACATCTTCATGTGACGTGAATCCGGCGATCGTGACGTTGTCGAGCGCTGCACTTAAGTTGGAGATCTCGCCATACTGCGGTCCGTCCCCGAGAACTGTGAGCGAGGGACTTCCGACGCCCTGCGGCCAGTTGCGTACCAAGTCGAGGACGCCCTTCTCGGGTGTCAGTCGGCTGACACACACAACCGAATCGTTGCTCCGGAATTCGGGTTCATTTTCTTCGAATCCGAAGTTCGGACGAACCACGACGCGGTCGGATTCGATCAGTCGTCCCTCGACCAGACGTGCTGTCATCGCGCTCGTTGCGACGAACCTGTGTTGCTTCCACCCCAAGACGCTGAGCTTGACTGCCGCAGCGCTCAGGTAGCAGACAAGGCTTTGCAGTCGGCTGTTTCCGTAGCATCCGTTGCGGACACAACTCGTGAAGTAGTTGGTGGAACCGCATTCGGTGCACGTGCCATCGGCGCGTAACTTGGCCGAGGGTGTGACCAGGCGATAGTTCCGAACCGCCTGCAGCGTAGGAATTCCGGCGACTCTTGCGGCCACGAGCAACGAAGCCGAAAACGCCGGCCAGAGGTTGTTGACGTAAACGATGTCCGGCCGCTCCGTGCGGATGATTCGCAACGCATCGACGAGTACCCGGGGGCTGAACACTGCCGCGGCGCCCGCCCACGGTCTCCGCGAGATCTTGGAGTTTTCGGTGGTGCACCGAACCGTCTCGTACCCGATCGATTCGAGTAGTCTGGACTCGTTTGCGAAGCTCTGTTCCTCACCACCCGGATTTCGATAGATCGCATGGAACATCAACGCTTTCGGTGCCGCCGATCGAACGTCGGGCATCGGGCTCACATCGGTCTCCGTGCGGGTTACATCGAATGACTTGTACATCTCACTCGCCTCCTCTTCGCGCCGAAACGGATTTGTTGGCGATGTTCTTGTCGGTACGGCCCCCACCGATAGACCAGCTCGCCGCTGCGGGGGCCGCGTGAACGGGGTGTGGAGGGTCCGTACGGAGCCAGGAAGACCCACACGATCAACCACATAGCGCCGAAGAAGAGCGTCGACTCCGTCAAGTCCATCGAGAAGACGAGAACCATCAGCGCGGCGATGGCGATGTACTCGGTTCTGCTGTGAGCTCGCGAGAGAGCCGTACTCAGGAGCAGGTAGTAGCCGGCCAACAGCAGCAGGAATCCGATCCAACCGATCTGCAGCCGAATGTCGAGCATTCCGTTGTGTGCGCTGGTCGCCGAAAAAGACAGCTTGGACCGAATCATCTGCCCCACTGCACTGTCCGGCGCCCACACCGAGCCGAAGCCCCATCCGAGCAGAGGCCGCTGTTCGGCGTAATAGTTCGAAACGGTCCAGAGGTGAAGCCGGCCGGTCAACGTGACGTCTCGCGAGAGTAATTCTGCGACATCGGGTCCGAGCACCTTCATCGCGCCGGATACCCCGAAGTACAGGCCGATGATCACAGTCGAGGCGAGGTGAGCGTTCGGTGTCCGTCGAAAGCACTTCAGTGCAAGCACTGTCGCCAGCGCAATCCCTGCTGCGACGAGACTGGTCTGGCTCCGGGCTTCGAACAACACGATGCCGGCGACAGCCAGCGCCGCAACCCACGGAATCCGCTTGACGCCGGGAAGCATGAGCATGACAGCGACGAGTACAACTTCGATCGCAGCCATTCGGCCCAAAGTGTTCTTGTGCGTGAAGATTCCTCGATACGTGACGGCGCGGGTGTCCACGTCGAGGCCAGTCGAAGGATCGAGGAACACGACCATCAGCGACAGCACGAGTAGTACCAGCAAGGTGAGGGCAACAGTCCGCACTCGCACCGCGAAGGTCAACTCACGGGCGACGATGATTCCCGTGATCGCCAAGCACACGATGACGATGCCGGCGACGGCGGAATTCCGGGGCAGTGTCGACCAGTACCAGCTGGTTGCCGGAACGCCGGCCGCGACCAGAAGCGCGAAGACCGGCCAGGTCGCGTTGCGTGAGTATCGCCGATCGAGGAAGTAGACCAACGCCAGTGTCGCCGCGAGAACGGCCGAACCGTGTACGAGCAACGATCCGAGCGCAGTCTTCTGCGTGTACGCCTGAAAGGCTCCGCTCGCGCCGACGACCGCGATCACCAATGCCGTTCGCAAGATCAGCGGATTGTTCGGTTCCTTGTTCTCGCAAGGCGCCGGTGCCGCCTTCTTGTCAGTAGGCGCCATCACTTCCCACCACCGCCTTGAGCGTCTTCGCGACGATCATGACGTCACCCATCATCGACCAGTTGTCGACGTAGGAAAGATCAAGGCGGACAGCGTCTTCCCAGGAAAGATCAGAACGCCCGCTGACCTGCCACAGGCCGGTGACACCGGGCTTGACCAGTAGCCGGCGACTGACCGCACCGTCGTACAACTCGACCTCACGCCGAAGGGGTGGCCGCGGTCCGACGACGCTCATCTCTCGCCGAAGAACATTGACGAACTGGGGCAACTCGTCGATCGAGTATCGACGCATGAATCGACCGACAGTCGTCACGCGCGGATCGTCTCGCATCTTGAAAAGCACTCCGGCGCCTTCGTTCTCCTTCATCAGTGCCGTGACCTGAGAATCCGCATTCTGGACCATCGAGCGGAACTTGAGCATGGGGAACGGCTGACCGTCCAACCCCATCCGCTCGGACTTGTACAGAACCGGACCCTTACTCGTGAGCTTGACGGCGATCGCAGCCGCCAGAAGCACCGGACTGATCACTGTGAGTACCAGCGTCGCGAAGACGATGTCGAAGGTCGTCTTCGTGAACTTCTGTGCGCCGTGATAGCGCGGACGCTCGACATGTATCAGCGGAAATCCAGAGACCGGGCGCATCGACAGCCTCGGCCCGGACACATCCAGAATCCCCGGCGCAACAACAAGGTCCACATGATCGCGCTCGAGATCCCAGGCCAGCTTGCGCAACCCTTCCGGCCCGAGTCGCTCCGACGCCGTCACTGCCACCGTGTCGGCGCCGACCTGTTCGAGCGCGTCGGTGACACTGTGCTCGTCTCCGAGCACCGGAATGTCCCGGCCGTTCACTGCGACAACTTCGCCGACGTCTCCTCCGTAGCCGGGTACACAGACTCCGACGACTCGGTATCCATGGGCATCGTCACGCTCGAGGTTCCGTGCAAGATCGACAACCGCCCCTCGTACACCGACCACGAGTACCGCAGTTCGAAATTCACCTCGCGCTCGCTCTCGAGCAATCACTCGTCGCCAGATCCAACGACTCGCGATCAAGGCCGTCAATCCCATTGGAAATGCCACGGCGAGGTACAGGCGCGCGATCTCGAGGTGGAGGAGAAGGCTGGCGATCGCAATCAATCCGAACAGGCGGAGCGTTCCGACAGCGATCAATCGGTACTCTTCAGGGCCACTTCCGATCACACGAGGAGATCTGGTGCGAAATACTCTCAGTACAGCGAACCAGCCGATAATCAGGGCGAAAGACAGTGCGGTGTAGCTGAAATGGCCGAGCGCTTCGCCGTCGACGACATCAACGTCGCTACCGAAGCGCCACCATTGCGCCAGAAACACAACTGCCGCAACGATAATCGTGTCGGTAATCGCCAGACGACGAAGATACGCAGATTGCCATTTCCTGCGTGCGGATACTCCACCAGCCCTCTTCGGAGCCTCTCGTCGGTGTTGTTGTGGCCGTTCTTCCGTGGGCGCGGCCATCTCGAGAACCGTCATGTTTTCAGAAACCTTTCCCCACGCACAGAACTCGGCGCGAAGCTGTTCGCCGGCCGAGGTCCATCGGACCGCCTTGCCGAATCCAGATACTTCGACGGCGAAGCAACTGCTCCGCATTACTGCGTTCAGTGCGAATGGTCGCATTACGTGCGCCTTGTAGTTAAACGACGACTATGGCCAGGCCTCGGCCCAACTGTCGAATTATTGCGGCATTGCCGCAGCTCACACCCCATGATTGAAGCAGAGTCCACTAACGACTCAAGCACAGGACGATCGGCGATTTGTCCTCGCCCGCTGACGTCGCCAGCCCCGACATTGCCGGGACTCACATCGTGGCAATTACTTGGCTAGCTGGTCAGTACCAGTGAGGAGTTTGCCACATTCCGGACAGTGTGGCAATAGCGCTTTCCTAACTTCTTCCCGGCGCCAGCATTGAGATCAGTTATTCACAGTCCAGGCGGGAACGCACGCGCATGTTTCACCATTGGTATTGCGTACCTATAGTTTTCATTGCCGTGATCAACTGGACTTCATGTTTGGACGGAAACCCGCACACGGTTGGTAAATGCTCTGCAAATCGAACCATCGCCCGTCCAGCCGCACGGCAATTCTGAACAATCGTCCGACAATTCGCCGCTGGGTGCCGCGCCGCGATATGTAAGGGTGAAATCTTCGGCGAATTGGGCCATACCTACCAAGCGAATAGTTCGCACATCGTAAATGGTTGCAGTACCCCATCATTCGCAGTAGTCGCCAGTCCACCGGCCCGAAACTGCAATACGCGGAGGCTGCTACCTCATACATCCGTCCCGTTACCAACGGCACTCACAGAACGAAGGGCACGTCGACTGACGTTCGTAGACCGCTGGATCTCAATCTATCCAGCTCACCCGAGCCGAATCAGACGTTGACGGGCCGCCTATTGGCCGCATCGACTGGCAGGAAGCGAAATATCGCCGACACCGGAAATCCGTAAGGACGGATGCGAACGCCGACGACCCGACTCGCCATACTCTCACGAGCATCTCCAGTCGGGTCCGGTTCACAGATCGAGCTGTCTGCGACGGGTAGTCGCCTCCCGCGCCCACACGGTAGTTGCTGGCGGAGTCGCTGCAAAACTAATGGGCCCCCGAGCATTGCTCGGGGGCCCATTAGCGCAGACGCGGGTGAAACAAAGGTCAGTATTCGACCCGTTCAGTTGACTGTCGACGGCGTCCGCACTTCGCTGACTGCGTTGACGCCGACCGAACTTCCCACAGCCACGTCAGCGACGACAGGATCGGAATCGTAGTAGTACTTGTATTCGTAAACCCCACGACCGTTCAGCGGGGTCATCGTTATGACAGTGCCGAGAATCGTCGCGCCCACGCTGTGGAGGTTGCCCACCGCCCTGCTCAACTGTTCCCTCTTCGTCGAACCGTGACGAGCGATGACGAGTGCGCCGTCAGCCAGAGCAGACAGAACTGCAGCATCCGTAACCGGAAGCAACGGCGAGGCGTCGATGATGACGTAGTCGAACCTTCTGCGGAGATCGGCAAAAACTGCATGCGCAGTGTCAGTCCCCAGCAATTCGCTCGGGTTCGGAGGAATCGGACCCGAGGCAAGAACCGTCAGGTCCGCATTGCTCGTAACCTGAAGCACGTCGTCCAGATCTGCTTGCCCGGCCAGGACCGAACTGAGCCCAACGCTTCCGATCAGTCCGAGGTACTTCGACACTCGAGGCTTGCGGAGGTCACCTTCAACGAGACATACCTTCTTGCCCGCCTCGGCCAGCACGAGTGCGATGTTGACGGCGGTCGTGGTCTTACCCTCCGACGGAAGCGAACTCGTGACGACGATGACACTCGGGGGGCGATCCACTGCCAGGAACTGCAAATTGGTTCGTAGTTCACGGTATGCCTCGGCACTGGCGGAGTTGCCTTCGTGGAAGTTGATCGCTTGGTGAACTTCACGTTCCTTGTCGAACGGAATTGTTCCCACCATCGCCGCACCAACGATGTCTTCGACTGTCTTTCGTTCTTTGACAGTGTTGTCCAAGCGGTCACGCAACACGGCCAGTCCGATCCCCAGCAGTAGACCGATCACTGCTCCGAGGGCGACGTTTCTCGTGGTCTTCGGAGATACCGGTTCTACCGGGGTCTGGGCTCGCTGCTCGACAACGACGCGCGCAGGCGCGGTGCCGCCGTTAACGGGCGTGCTCAAATCCTTGACCATGAAGACGAATTCGTCCGAAAGCGCGTTGGCGATATCGCGGGCCAGTTCAGGCGATGTATCTTGCACGCTCAGGTCGAGAAGTACGGTATCCGGTGCCGATGTGGCCGTCACTTTCGATGAAAGCTCCGCGGCAGAAAGCCCTCCGAGCCGATCTGGCCCCACTGCATCGATTGTTCGCTGGGCCAGCGTCTCCCCGGTGAGAAGTTTGGCGTACGAAGTGACCAACTGCTGCGACAGCTGATTGCCTTGGAATGCCTCGTTCACCGTTGTTCCGGTCGAAGTCGACACGAACAGGCGAGTAGACGCCTTGTACACAGGCGTGGCAATCAACGAGGCACCCAATGCTCCCAAGATCACGACCACAGTAACGACAGCGACTATCTTCCACCGCGCCTGCAAAGTCTTCAGGTAGTCCCGTACATCCATCGTCGAATCTCCTTCGGCTCGAATACGTATCGCGCATCCGAGCGGTTATCACCGGCCATCGGTCGAGCCACTACCCCCGCTCTTGTCTGAACAGGACAGCCATCCATATGACGTTCTTTCCACGTATCGCGGCAACAAGCTGGTGGAGTAAAGACACGACGATCCCATTGAACCGAAGACAATGAAGGGTGAGGCCGACTCACTCCTCACCTTCACCGGCCCGGTCTGTCACGTCTTGAACTGCGGCTGATCCCGTGAATCCATGGGAGCGAACACCACGAAGGGCCGAACTGAACCTTACTGTCTCATCAGACTTTTCACCACTCCAAGCACCGTATATATCCCATCGCATCACATCTCGTCGTACGGATGAACGACGTAGGCCAGACATCACGCACTGCGCTCGGGACCTAAGTCCGGCAGCGAACCCCAACGATGAACCCACAACACCCGAAGGCAACAATCCGAGACATGACGCCTACTCGTCCGATCGATACGTCGAATCGACCATCGGCGAGCGAATCGACGAACACCGCGGTTCGGTGCGCTACGAATAGTTGACTCACCAGTAGTCACCGCTCACCGCAACATGAATGCCGCTGCGCTACTGGGTCTTCTGCCGAATCTCGGACGACGACTGGACGATCAACCAACAGACTTTGGTCCCGACTTCCGATCAGGAGGCTGAGTCCGAGACGATCAGGCAAGACACTAAGGCCGTCCGAGCCCTCGGTATGTCCACCCTGCATCTCGCCAAATTGCCGGCTCGAGACAATTGCGTCCGTCGATGACAACCTTCTTCCGCACAATGTCGTCGAGATCCGAAGGCAGCAACTTCCGAAACTCTGCCCATTCCGTCAAGATCAGGACGACATCTGCACCCGCGCAAGCTTCCTCCGTGTTCGCCGAATAGGTCAAAGTCGGAAACAACGATTTCGAATTCCCCATCGCCTTCGGGTCGTACACACTGACAGCCGCACCTTGAAGTTGAATTTGGCCGGCGACATTCAAGGCCGGTGAGTCTCGAACATCGTCCGAGTCCGGTTTGAAAGCAGCTCCCAGCACAGCTACTCGGGCTCCCAGCAACGATCCACACGCCTCACGCGCCAACTCGACCATCCGCGTCCGACGACGCATGTTGATGTTGTCTACCTCTCGCAAGAATGTAAGAGCTTGATCTGCGCCCAATTCGCCTGCACGGGCCATGAATGCGCGAATGTCTTTGGGGAGGCAACCGCCGCCGAAACCGATTCCGGCGTTGAGGAATTTTCGGCCAATTCTCTCGTCGTGCCCGATTGCGTCCGCCAGCACCGTCACGTCTGCACCCGACGCTTCGCATACTTCCGAAATCGCATTGATGAACGAGATCTTTGTTGCGAGAAAAGCGTTGGCCGACGCTTTCACCAACTCCGACGTTGCAAGATCTGTGACGACAAAGGGCGTTCCCTCGTCCAGGATCTTCCCGTAGACCTCGCGTGCGACGGATTCGGCACGCCCCGGGCGCTTGCGGTCCACTCCCAGTACCAAACGGTCGGGATGCAGCGTGTCCTTGACTGCAAATCCTTCTCGGAGAAACTCCGGGTTCCAAGCCACCTCGACGTCCTGGCCGGCCGGTGACAATTCTCGTGCCCGGATACCAAGCTTCTCTGCGGTACCGACCGGCACTGTGGATTTTCCGAAAATCACGGCAGGTCGCGTCAGTAGCGGAGCGAGACCGTCGACGACTGAATCGACGAACCGCATGTCTGCGGCGAATTCCCCTTTCTTCTGAGGAGTACCCACACCGAGAAAGTGGATGTCCGCAAATTCCGCGGCCTCTTCGTACGACGACGTGAACCGGAGCCGACCTGCCGCGATGTTGCGCTGAAGCACCTCTTCGAGTCCTGGCTCGTAGAAGGGGACCTCCCCCGCTTCGAGCATCGCAAGCTTGCTCGGATCGACGTCGACGCCAAGGACTTCGTGTCCCAACTCGGCCATGCACGCCGCATGCGTGGCCCCGAGATATCCGGTACCGAAAACAGTCATCCGGCGCGAAATCGCTTCGGTCGGGCGGAGCTCAGTCATTGAAAACCTTTCGGTCGAAGTTCGTGTGGACGAGGTGATCGGGGCATCCACTCCCGTGTGGCCGAGTACTCCGTTTGCGGAGGTCGTTGAACGGCGCCGTCAACCGACCGCCTTTCTGCACGTGTCCACCAGCGCACTCAAGTCCGAACGCACCGATCTGGAAGCGAGGGCAACAACTCCCACGAAGACGACACAGACCATTCCTGCAAGTGCGAGCGCTACGAAACTCGGAACCTGTTGCAAAAGGGTGAGCGAAAGTGAGGCGACGCCGAACATCGCAGTGAAGAGCACCATCGGTCGCGCAGCGCTTCGGACCAAGGGCCCTGTCCCGATTCCGATGCGTGGAATGGCGACAAACGAGTAGATCAACCAGACTGCAACAAAGCCGACACTGCTCCCGATCGCCGTACCCAAGCTTCCGAATATTGCGCCGATACAGACTGCGACGATCATCAATCCGCGCCCCAAAAGGCTGTATCGAAGATGCACATCGACTCGGCCAGTGGAGAGGAATACCCAGTAGTAGATGTAGGACAAAGCTTGAAATGCACCACCTACAGCGAGTATCCGGAAGATCGGCGCCGCAGCATCCCAACCACTTCCGAGCACTAGATCCATCAAGGGGTACGCCACAGCTGCCGCGTACGCAAACGCTCCGAGCATGACGTAGCACAGTACGGTCTGCGCACGTACCAGATATGCCATATAGACAGTAGGGTCGGTGATTCGTGAAAGCACCGGCAACGCAACACGTGTCATCGGTGTGGCCAATTGCGCAATCGGTATCTTGAAGAGCTGATACGCACGATCGTAGACACCGACTTCAGCACTGCCGTGCAGTTTTCCGAGTGCCACGGAATCCGCGTTCGCACTCGAATAGGTCATTAGCTGCGTCAGCATGGTGTTGGTGCCGAATGACAGTAGAGACCGCATGTCTGCACGGCGTGTCGGGCGATTCGGAATCCATCGAAGCAGCATCGCCGAACTGCACAAGAGCACCACCGCGACGATGATTTGCTGAGCAACGAGTGACCAAACTCCGTAGTGCAACAGAGCAAGCGGAATCGTTACCGCCAAGGCGATCCCCTGCGCGGCAATTTCGGTCACCGTCAGTTTCACGAACTTCAAATTGCGAGTCAAGTCCGCTCGCAGCTGTACGGTGAGCCCGTTCAGCACGAAGATCACCGATACCGCCCTGACAATGTCGGAAAGCCCGTCGACGTCGTAGAACCCGTCGAACAATGGTGCTGCGGCAAAGACTACGAGCGTCAGCAGCAATCCGATCGCCGTGTTGATCCAGAAGAGATTCGATCGCTGATTCTCCGAAATCTCCGAGGCTTGTACCGAGGCAAGAGAAAGCCCGAAGTCGCCGATCACGGTTGCCGCTCCGACCACCGCCATGACCATTGCCATCTTGCCGAAGTCATCCGGGCTCAGGACCCTCGCAAGTACAGCGATCGAGGTGAACTGAATGAGAAACTTGACCCATTGTCCCCCCAACGTGACAGCGGAGCCGCGCGCAGCGGTTGTACCCAATCCCACCGCGTGCGCCTACCTTCCGAATAGATCGTGGGGAAATGCTTCGCGAAGTGGTCCGTCGTTCCACATCAAGCTCGGCACGCCACCCATCGAGATCGCGGTCTTCACAGTTGGTGCGGTGGACAATTCGCGCCCTGTGCCGAGGTAGTAGTCCGCATACTTGAATTCCGCTTCCGAACCTGAGGGGATCAGACGTGCAGGAATTCCCAGCGCGTCGGCAACGATCACGGCGTGAAGCGAACTGCCGACGACAAGTCGACTGCTCGCAATAGTTCGAAGGCAGGTCTGTAAATCCTCGGTTGGGTCGAGAACCGACGGTGTGTCGAACCACCGCGGCAGGTCGTTCAGATTCGGAACGACGACGATGTCGCGCGTAGGGTTCTTCGCAACCTCGACAAGTTCGGGAAAGACGGATGGAAGGAGCAATCCCGGGTCGCCGTACGTGGGCGGGGCGTGAATTCCACGCTTCTCCAGGAACTCACGTGAGAGCGGTCCACGAACTGCCCGGACGTCGAGCGCCTCGAAGCGATATTCGTCCGGAGTTATCTTGCCGTTGACGCCAGTTCCCCAGATGCAGTCTCCGGTTCTCGCCATGTGCATGATGGACCCAACCGACAGCAACCTTCGGTCCCGCTTGCCGCGCTGCACTCGCCTGCGACTTTGCTTCGACATCCATGCGACCACGACTGGGCCTAGAAGGTCGCCGAAGTTGTTGATTCGTCGACCGATTCGAAACTTTCGCGAAACACCTGGGATCCCGACTTGGTTCCTGGGGTTCCAGTTGACAACCTTGACGTCAGACATTCGCGACCTCCCCCGAGTGGACACCGGGAATCGTCTCGTCGAGCATCGTGCTGACAGCAAGGGCCCACTCCCGCGTCGCGCGGACGTCATGATTCCGAGCGCTTTCTGCAATAGCAGCGCGGTCCGCGTCGCTTGCTCGGGCAGCACAATCAGCGAGCATTCTCGTGTCTCCACTATCGGCAAGGCTGTCGGCGGGAAGCATTTCCAGGAGAACGTCCGACGTGAAGGCGGCTACGGGCAATCCCACCGTGAGTGCCATCAAGATGGTTCCGGACGCAGTGACATCCCGGTAAGGCGCCACCAACACGGACGAGGACTCCATGTATCGGCGCACGTCCACATCCGACATATGCGTAGACGGTTCGGCCAGAACGTCGATGTTCTCGCACTTACGCAGTAGGTCGTTCTCGCTCGACGTCAGCCTGCCGATTGCACATTGCAGCCTGATGTTCAGATCAGAGAGATCCTCCGCCAGCGTTGGCAACACGTCGAATCCCTTGTCTACGCGCGCACTTCCGAGATAGAGGGCTGCCGACGAACTGTCTCGAGGTAGACGCATCGCTCCTTCAGTGGACTCCGACCACGCAAGGTAAGCAGGGTGAGCGGCGACGAGGACATTCGCATGCTCTCCGATTCCCGCGCGGAGCGAAGAGTCGTGAACCAACAAGCCACTCGCGCCCGAACGAATGGAACGGATGATCGAGTGATCGTCCGCATCGTCCCGACTCTTGACGGGATTGTGTACGACGACCAGCGTTCGGCATCCCGAAAGCTGAAGGCCACGAATGATTCTTCGTTCCGGCTCGGAATTCATCCAGCAGACCACCACGAGTGGGCGCCGAACGATTGCGTAGACGACAAATGCAAGAAGCCCCGCCAGGTACTGCCCCAGCACCCAGATGTTGCGAGAGCCAACTGCAGGCGGAGGGAGAAGACCGATCGACTTGACCAGACCGTGGGTGATCGCCTGTCCACGCCTGCCGAAGCGAAGCACAGACCTGTGCGAATCCGCGATCACACGCGTAACTTCCACTCCGTAGGGATTGAAGGGATTGGGATCCCACACAACAATTTGTCGACTCACGATGCCACCCGCTGACGAAGCCTCTTTCCGAACTCGACCGCACCGTAGAGCGAGACGATCAGCGCCGCCGGGTGAACACGGGACTTCGAAAGCCCGGTTGCTGCGTACACAATCCCCCGCCCGTCGCCGGCAGCCAGTGCAGATCTCAGTATTTGAGTGGCGATGAAGTCGCCTCTCGCCGTCTTACCCAACGACGACGCATGTTTGTCGTAGAACGGGACGCTTCGCCTCCAATTCCGCACAGTCGAGATTGAACTCTTGCTGGCCTGTTGGACGTGAACGAGAGGCTCGTCGACATATGACACCCTCTCGCCTACTTCTTCTTCAAGCCGAACCACCAGGTCCCAATCCTGATGCTTGGAAAGTGATTCGTCCCAGGCGACCAGTTGGGCGAGTCGGCGGGTCAAGATGATCGAACTCGACTGCACGTATCCGTGTCCGTGCCGTAGCCCAGGCCGCAAGACAAGGTAGTCGCCCATCGACGAACCCTGCCGGTACGGAGTCAGCGGAAGCGTACGGACCACGTTTCCTGAGTGAAAGTAGGTTGCGGTGTAAGAAAACTCGGTCGATTGTCGAGTCATACTGGCGATCTGCTTCTCAATCTTGGTTTCTTCCCACCAGTCGTCGTCGTCGAGAAACGCGACGTAGCGTCCGGATGCTGCAGTGACTCCCATATTTCTTCCTACTGCAGCACCTCGACCACCCCCGGTGGTCAGCACGATGTCGGCACCGACTGCGGTGCCACCCTCGTCCACGGCGGTATCCAGCACAACGATGATTTCGATATCGCGGTGAGTCTGGTTCCGAACACTCTCGATCGTGCGAACCAATTCACTTCGCCCCAGCGACGGAATGACGACGGTGACAAGTTGATCGTTAACTCCACCGGTCACAAAATTCCTCGTCTCTCGAACTGAAACTCGACGGTCACACGCAACAGCTTGAATGGCTCCACCAGATACCTCGACGCGAGCCTCTTCGGATCCGAAGCCAGCCTCCACAGCCATTCGATACCCAACTTGCCTGTCCACCGAGGGGCCAGGCGCTGCTGTCCGGACAGTTGATCGATAGCCCCGCCTACTGTTGCGAATACCGCGGCGGGCAATGCATCCCAGTGCTCGAGCAGAAACTCTTCTTGGATCGGCATACCCAATCCGATCAGTACGAGATCGGGTCGAAACGTGTGCAGGGACTCGAAGCCTTCGGAAATCAGGGTTTCCTTGTCCTCGTATCCGCACCATCCTCGAACTTCACCATGTTCGACCATCTTCGAAATTGCTTCCACAGCGGATGAATTGGAACTCGCGCTGGCACCGATGACCGCGATACGAATTCCGTCGTCTATGTGACCGACCAGTGGGATCCAGTCCGTCGAACCACAGCGTTGCGAAGCGCTCAGTGACGGTTGTTGTCTCCGAAATCTGCGAATTGCCAAGGCCGCCAGTATCGGCATCCCGTCGATCAGAGTCAGATCCGAATTGGAATAGAGACTGCGAAACTTGTCGTTCGTGAGGTGGAGATACGTGCTGTGCAGATTGTGGTTCAGCAGAATCTTCTTTTCACCCTGATTGTTCCTGATCCATTCGATGACATCATCGGGCGCACAGGGTTTCACGCGTATTCCCCACAGATCGATGGTATCCATTCAACTGACCCGCCCAAAGTTGTTCTTGCCCGACATTGTCAAAGAATTTTGCGTACTCAGAACAACGGCGACGACCATCCAGAACATCATCGCCACCGAGCCGCTACTGAAATGCGAATGAAATGAAGAAATGACGAGAATCCCGACCAGTGCCGTTCCAATTGCGCGGAGGTTGTTGGTACCCAACAAGTCCGAGGCAGTCCATACCTTGTGAGCGGCGTAGACGAGAAGTGCAACCTCCAGAGCGGCCAGGACAACTCCGCTGGCAACAGCGGTTCTCATCCACTCGGATTCTGGAGACGGCCATCGCAACGTCGAGGGCGCCGTCCCTGTGGAGATACGGTTGTAGACGTTCGCGCCGTGCCCGAACAGCGGACTGTCCAGGACAGCCGGGATGGTCTCGTTGTTCCAGATCCCGACCCGATATCTGATGGTTTCGGGAATCCACGAAGGGAGACCGTCTTTCGACGGGGTACTCAGTTGCGAGGTCAGTCGATCGCCAACTTGCTCGTCGAAGAGCAAATATGCCGCGGCGCCGATACTTACCAGAGAGAGAAGGCCGATGAAACGAATCTTGACCTGCACTGCCGTGTAGAGCATCGTCACGATCGCGACCATGATCGGCGCAAACGTAAATGTCGACACCTGAGCGACGAAGAGGATGCCAACGCCGAGAACCATAGGCTTGGGGATCGCCCGCGAATCCGATTTCTCCACAATCAGATAGCAGCCGATGGCGATAGCTATGGCCAGGTATCCGCCCAAGGCTGTCCAGTGACCGAGAGTGCTCGTAGCGCGCAGTGGCCATCCGAGATCAAGCCTGCCCTGCAATCCCGGCGCGATGGTGAATCGCACCAGAAGTTCGCTGACCTGGCGGCCGCCGAGCATCTGGAAGATCCCCAGCACGGCAACTGGTATCGCGGCAATGAAGACGCCCTCGAGTACTCGGAGACCGTCGTTTGTGCTCGTCACGACCAGTCGGCACGCGAAGTACACAGCAAGTACACCGACCAGATTCAGAATCGTCGACAGTGAAAAGGCCGCGTCCGTGTAGGTTACGTCGAAATACTCGACCAGAGCGATGGCCGTCACGTACAGCAGAAGGAAAGCGTCCATCGCCCGCAAGCGAAACCGAACCACGCTCCCCCACGGCGATGCCATACACGCAATGACGAGAGACAGTGCCGCAACTGGCAGCGAAGCATTGACCGTAGAGGGCAGGCCAGGCAGAGATACTCCGGTTAGAGCCGCGGCAGCACCGGCAACGATGCCTACCCATGAAGCGCTCGACATTTTCCGGTTTCGATCGTTCGTCGATTCGCTCGGGGACCGAAGAGACGAAGCGTCAGTCATTTCGCCGTTGCGGATATTGGTAGGCGGGAAACTAGTAGGCGCCGTCACTGGCCAATACCGCTTTCAATGTTTTGCCGACAATCAAGACATCCCCCATGAGCGACCAGTTGTCGACGTACGAAAGATCCAGTCGTACAGTCTCTTCCCAAGAAAGATCCGAGCGTCCGCTGACCTGCCACAATCCTGTGATGCCCGGCTTGACAAGAAGTCGGCGACTGACTGTTCCGTCGTAGGACTCGACCTCGCGACGCAGCGGCGGCCTTGGACCGACAACGCTCATCTCGCGCCGAAGAACATTGACGAACTGGGGCAGCTCGTCGATCGAGTATCGGCGCAAGAAGCGCCCGACAGGTGTGACGCGCGGGTCGTCGCGCATCTTGAAGAGCACACCGGCCCCATCGTTCTGGGCCATCAACGAAGACACCTGTGAGTCTGCGTTCTGTACCATCGAGCGGAACTTGAGCATCGGGAATGGTTTGCCGTCCAGTCCCATTCGCTCCGCTCGGTACAACACCGGGCCCGGGCTCGAGAGCTTGACTGCCAGAGCCGCGACCAGAAGAACAGGTGCAATTGCTGCCAGTATCAGCGACGCGAAGATCACGTCGAACGAAGATTTCGCAAAGCGCTGCGCACCATGATATTTCGGACGCTCGACCCGTATCAAAGGCTGACCTGCTACCGGCCGCATCGACAGGCGTGGCCCCGACACGTCGACGATACTGGGCGCAACTACCAGATCAACATCCCGCGACTCCAGATCCCAGGCAAGCGCTCGGATGCCATCCGAGCCGAGATGTTCGGTTGCCGTCACGGCAACGGTGTCTGCGCCGACCAGTTCCAACGCTTCGACTACCGATGTCTCACCGCCGAGGAGCGGAATGTCACGCCCGTCGACCGCGATGGACTCGTCTGCGCGCCGAAGGAACCCCGGCACACACACTCCGACCACGCGGAACCCGTCTGCGCTACCTCGCTCGAAGTTTCGTGCGAGTTCAGCGCCGGCATCCTTGCTGCCGACCACCAGTACAGATGTGAGGCACTCACCGCGAGTACGCCTTCGCACGATCACCCCGCGCCAGAGCCAACGGCTTACCAGCAGCGCAAGAAGGCCGACAGGAAACGCGAACGCGAGGTAGAGCCGGGCGATATCGAGACGGAGCAGAAGGCTGACGATCGCGATGACCCCGAACAATCTCATCGCGGACACCAGGATTCGCCGATACTCCTCCGGACCGCTCCCGATCACACTCGCGGATCTCGTCCTGAATATCTGCAACGTCGCCAGCCACGCGACCACCACACCGATGGACAAACCGGTATAGCTGAACTGGCCGAGCTCACGAGCGTCGACGGCGGTCGGCGCGGCGCCGAATCGAAGCCACTGCGCAGCCGACACCGCCCCGATGACAATCAGCGAATCCGTCACTGTCAGAGCGCGTATGTACCGCTGCTGCCACGCAGCACGCGAGGAAAACTCCGCACGGGAGTCCGGCACGATGCGCGGACGCTGATACCCGAGCGACGGCGCCATGGACATGTCCAATGCCGACATCTGACCAACCTTCCCGTTTGCGAGCCGCCAGGCTCCGACTGTTCTTCGGAATTTCCGGTGTGTACCTGAAAGCTCAGACACACGCTTAAAGATGAAGAAGAGCAAATGTTCCGCTTAGGTATCGGCAACATTGCAACTTGATAATCTGGGGGCGTTGCATTTGCCGCGTGGGTACTATGAGAACATCTCGAGAGCCCGAGTTCAATTCGAATGATGTTGCAGGTCAAGACTCTAACCGGCAAACTCTCGCCTCGGCAGGCGCCCGACAAATGCTGGACGATCGTTCATGTTCGATCGCAACGATGTCGCAAGGCAATTTCCCCTCCAGTTACCAGCAGGTAGCTATAATTCAGCTATTCAGCAAATCCGCGGAAACGTCAAGGGCTTAGGTCCCAACGACCGCAATAGCTCACAAAGCGGACATCGCCTCTCAGCGCTGACCACAGTTCTTTCGCATGGGTAACTGGACCTGAATCCACACAACCGAGAACCGTCCCTGCACTCCGGGGACCTATGTCCCCGGGGGTCGAATCTGCTGGACTTGATTGAACTTTCTGCAATCCGAAGGTGAATTGCCCTTCGATGTGCAGCAGTTCGGGAGGCCGAGAATCTCGTCATGCCATTCGATCGGCCAAAAACCTCGCCGGGCACCGAAAAAAAGATTTCAATCTTCCCACTGTGTGGGATACGAGTATGTGAAGGCCGGCCGGACTGTTCAGAGGTCGGCGCCTCGGCGTGACGTGGGCGATATGTCTCGATCAAGTAATGTCTGCATGTGGCGCCGAGCCGAGGGCGTCGGTCGGCGGTCTTTAGCGGTGCGCAGCCTCGAATCGCACGCAGATCTGTCGGGTAGCAAGCGAATGGAACTGGAAATGTTGAAGATTCGTGATATCCGCTCCGAGTCCGGGATCATTCCGCGACTCGCAGTGCGGTGGTTGATGATAGCGCTCGCCACGATCTTTGCATTCTGGCCTACCTGGACCAAGCTTTGGCAGAGCACGGCCAGCGGAACTGCCATCGGCTACGTCTTCGCCCTACCGCTCTTGTGCCTGGTTGCAGCAGTCGGAACAGACTTGAGGCGCGGCCCCGAGCTTCCTATTCACGATCGTGAGACCGACAAGATAGTCGGCTGCATCGGCCTCTTCGTCGCATTGGGGCTCCAAGCGCTCCTGCTACCGCGTTTTGCCGAGACCTACGAACTGATGCATATCGACGTGATCGCGGCGTGGGTATTCGTCTGGAGCGCAGCGGTTCTGATGTTCGGCCTACGCCCGGTCAATCGGTACTGGGCGATCTGGGTGGTCCCGATCATTTTGGCGCCGCTGCACTATCGAGCAATCGCGACCCAGATGGGCGGGACACGTTTCGACTACAGCGTCCTGATGGTGCTGGTCGCATCTGCCGCGACCACGATTGCCGTCAGCCGAACGTGGAGGCGAGGCGCGATCGCCTTCGTCGCCGCGACTGCGCTCGGTGTGGTCGTTCTCTACGTCACGATTCAGAAGTACCCCACTGCCCCGCTTTTCGCCGTGCAGTTGTTTCCGGCGCTCGGAACCGCAATCGTCGTCGGTGGCGCGTTCTATCTGTACGAACGCCGGGGAAAGTCTCTGAAACCATTCGACCGACCGCTTCGAAAGCCATCGACGGCCACGAGCAACTGGACCATCCTTGCGGTCTTCGCCGCGGCGGTACTGATGTTCTTCACACCGCTGCCGCCGACAAGTCTGATCGTCAACGTCGGTCCACCCCCGACCTCGACCGATCCTCGACTTGTCGTTCCTCTGGGCTGGCATCAGATAGCAGTATCCGAATACGACTGGCCCCGTCGATACTTCGGCAGTACCTCCGAGTTGAGTCGTCAGACCGTTCGAGCCGACACTCCGAATCCTGCCTGGGACTCGCAGATGCGGCCTCGCACAGTGCAGATAGACGTCGTCCAGGTCCGTCGGCCCTCCACGCTCGCCGTGTACCCCAGCAAGACCACGTACGACCTTGAGAACGCGCGAGTCAGTCCGACCGTCACGGTGGAGTTGCCGCACGGGATCGTCGCCGAGATGTACACGATCGTCGACGACACGCTCCTCCTCACGTGGAGCAATCTCAATTTCGTCTGGACGCGGGGCGACGGCGCCGCGCAGCGAGTCAGTCTGATCAGCGTCGACAATCACGAACCCGACGCCTACTTCCCCGAACCGAAGCCGTCGATGGCGTCCAACGGTAGAAATACGCTCGCCGTACTACTGCGTGGTGAAACCTCGACCGAAGACACCGAATCCGAGTACAAAGACCTGGACATGCTCGAAGCACTCGCTCGACTACTCGTGGAGGCTCAGACGTGGTGAACGAAAACCTAAGCCAGGCCAACAGTGTCGTGGTCAGCGGCGACCCGGATACGCCGGAGTACCGGGAGGCCGCCTTGCATGATGCAATAAATGGTCTACGCGAGCGCCATCCGATCTCATCCGCCTCCGTGGCCTTCTATCCGTGGCAGCGAAACACATTGTTGGCAGCCTTTGCGTTGGTGGTCGTCAGCCTCGTTTTCGTCCTCGTTCCAACTCTGATCGCGCTGACATTGATCTGCACCATCGGATACATCTGGGCGATGGTGGACCGGCTGATTCTGTTCACGAGGGGTCTCGATGCGTCCTCGATCATGACAATCAGTGACGAAGAGGCACTTGCTCTTTCGTACGACGATCTTCCCACCTACACCATTCTTGTCCCCGCATACAACGAACCGGAGGTCGTCGGCGACCTCATCGCAGCCATGCGAGCGATCGATTATCCGGCAGACAAGATGCAAGTCCTGCTCCTGCTGGAGGAGGATGACGCCGTCACTATCGAAGCTGCTCTTGCCGCCGGAGTGGACGAGGTCGTCAGCATCCTGAAGGTGCCCGCCGCCGATCCACGGACCAAACCGAAAGCCTGTAACTACGGTCTACATTTCTCGACCGGCGAGATTGTCACGATCTACGACGCCGAGGACTCCCCCGATCCACTCCAATTACGGCGAGTGGTCGCAACTTTCGCAAGGCTTCCCGAGAACACCGCGTGTGTTCAGGCGAAACTTGCATTCCACAACGGAACTCAGAATCTGTTGACCGCGTGGTTCACCGCCGACTACGCGCTGTGGTTCAACTTCATCCTCCCTGGGTTGATGCGGAGCAATTCGCCGATACCTCTCGGCGGCACCTCGAATCACCTACGACGCAGCGTCCTCGACGAGATCGGCGCGTGGGATCCTTTCAATGTCACGGAGGATGCAGACCTCGGCGTGCGGATTGCCGAGAGCGGATACCGCACTGCGGTCTTGAATTCGACCACACTCGAAGAAGCCAACAGCGACACGATCAACTGGATCCGCCAGCGCTCGCGTTGGTACAAGGGCTATTTGCAGACGTGGCTCGTCCACATGCGCCAACCCGTGAAATTGTGGCGAGGATTAGGCCCGATCGGCTTTCTCCGATTCACGATTCTCATGGCCGGCACACCATTGGTCGCCACTTTGAACATGGTGTTCTGGCTCATCAGTCTGGACTGGATTCTCGGACAACCTGAAGTGATCCACCAGATCTTCCCGAACTACGTCTATTTCCCCGCCCTGATCTCGCTGGCATTCGGCAATGCGGCTGTTCTCTACATGAACCTCGTGGCGTGCCGCGAAACGCGAAACGCGATGCTCCTCCTCGCCTGTCTCACGGCTCCGTTGTACTGGGTGCTGATGAGCATCGCGGCGATCAAGGGGACCTACCAATTGATTCGCAACCCGTCCTACTGGGAGAAAACATTCCACGGTCTGAACACGTGAGCGAGTAACCCTCGCGTTCTACACAGGTGTGAGTTGTGTCTACCGATCCGCCTCACCCACAATTTCACCCGATTTCGAGTTTCAACGGAAAACACACAGCTAGACGGTTGCGGTAAACACACAATCCAGTCACAAAACTTAACTGCCGATACGCGAGAATCGCGGTGAATGGTTGCCGAACGATCACAGATCAGCCATCGAGCACCTTGAGCGCCGAGACGGCGCTGGCTTACCGCGCAGCACTCAGGCACTATGACCGGTATGAGCGGTTTTTCGGAATGGGTGAAGCATCAACTGGAACTTCGCCAAGAATCAGACGTGGCCGATGCTGCGCGTGCGCTGGGAATACGCCCCTCCGAGCTTGGTCGGTGGCTGTCCGCGAAACGCCCTCCCACGCAGGACACGATCAGAACTGCGTGCCGCGTCTTCGACGTCCACGTTCAGGAAGTTCTTGTCGCGGCGGGCTACATGACTCCTGAAGAGTCGGACCTGGACGACAAGCCGATTTCTCTGTCGTCGCTCAGCACGCAAGAGCTCGCCGATGAACTGGCGAGACGCTCCGCGTCGCACACCCTCGCAAGTCAGTAGGTCAACTGCGGATCCGGCTGATCCAACCGTTCCTTGAGCCAGACTCGCAATTCAGGTCCGTACTCGGTGTGACTGAGCGCATGGTCGAGAGAGGCTCGCAGAAAGCCGCCCGGATTACCCAGATCGTGGCGGGTGCCGTGATGGACGACGACGTGAACCGGATGCCCCTCCGCGATCAACAGCGCTATCGCGTCCGTCAGTTGCAGCTCGCCACCCTGCCCTGGAGAGATTCTTCTGAGCGCGTCGAACACAGCGCGGTCGAGAAGATAGCGTCCGGCTGCGGCGAGAGTGGACGGAGCATCCGCCGGGTCCGGTTTCTCCACCATGCCGACGACGGCAAGCACATCCGGATCGTCGCCCTCCGCAGGCGCTTGCACGTCGAACACTCCGTAGGCACCAACACGATCCGGCGCGACGTCGAACGCACACAGCACGGAACCACCGCGCTCGGCACGCACCTTCGCCATCGCGTCGAGAACGCCGCAGGGGTGAACCAGGTCGTCGGGAAGCAGCACCGCAAACGAGTCCTCGTCCGCGTCCAACACGGATTCGACAAGACCGACGGCGTGCCCCAAGCCGAGTGGTGATTCCTGTACAACCGGTTCCACGGAGATCAGGCCTGGAGCCCGACGCACACGCTCGAGTAGATGGTGCTTTCCACTAGCGGCGAGCTTGCCCTCGAGCACCAGATCCTCGACGAAATGGCCGACCACCGATGCCTTGCCCGGCGCCGTGACGATCACCAGACGTTCCGCACCGGCCTGCGCCGCTTCGCTCGCGACAAGCTCGATCCCTGGTGTATCGACAACGGGAAGCAACTCTTTCGGAACCGTCTTGGTGGCCGGAAGGAAACGGGTCCCCATCCCGGCAGCCGGTACCACCGCAGTCTTGAAAGGTCGTTCAGCGCACCCAGTCATCGTTCACCTCTCCGCTCACGCGATGTTTACTCACTTACCGTTACGCGCATGAAGCGGTCGTCCCCTCATTTCCGACGACCGAAAGCTCACATCGCATGTACAGCCTGCGCACAAGGTCTACCGGTCTGCCGAAGCCGTCGCAAGTTGGCTGAAATTCGGAATTCATTGCGCGCGAAAGCTACACACCGGCCAGCTGTGTCACTTCGGCGAGCGCGGCACCACGGTCCGCTCACTACCCGTTACCGCGGCGAACGGTTGTGATCGTTCTTCGACGTTGACCACGGCGGGACGTCGCTGCTGACCAAAGGGACAGGTACGACGCAACTTCCGAGCTCTGCACCTTGACCGGACCGTCCCCGTCCGACCCGGACGTAGGTCCTCGAGGCGCCGCATCGATGGTCCCGGACACCCGAGCCGGTGCTCAGGGTCGGCTACTCGCAGGTGAATCTCTTCGAATGCCATTGGTTGCGAACGAAATACGGCTAGTCGGCAACATCGACACTTTGGGTTGTTATCGAATCTTTATCTAAATTCCCACTGACCGGCACTCCCAGTGGACTACTAGCAGTGCCCTAACTTGCCAGTGAAGTAATCACGTCGAAGAGTGGATCGTCAGGCCCGATGTCCATCGTGCATTCGTTCGGCCGTGGATCCGGCACGAAGGACCACAGGAGGGCTCCAGCCGTGCCGGCCGCCTTCTGCCCCGTCAGCTTTGTCTCGATATTCGTGGCTCTGGTCGCCAGTGATTCACAACTGCCCGCCAATTCGCCTGTCTCGGCGACCAACAACGGCTTCCCGACGGTCGTCGCCTGTTCGATGCGACGCGCCAGTCCGTTCCACTGATCGCCCGGAAGCGGTACTCCGTCCGCTCCGTAGTCGTGATACTGCAGAACGTCGACGAAGTCGGACTCGCTCACGTATTGGTAGTCGTCACCAGCAGTGCCGCACTGACCGCCCCCGACGTATCCCGCCGTGATCAGAGTGTTCGGATCAATCGCCCGAAGCTCGGCGCCTGCCGTGTCGAAGAACTCCCGCAACACCTGCGCGGAATCAGACGGGCACGTTCTCGTCCACCAATTGCAGGCCGCGTCGGTACACAGACTTGGCTCCGGCTCCCCCACCAATTCCCACGCCGCGATGGAAGGCTCGTTCTTCCAGCGGTCGACGGCGGTGTGCATCCAGTCCTGGAAGCTCATGGTGGCTCGACCCGGGATCAGGTTCGCGACCTTCCAGTCGTCGGTGTACCAATCCCTGGATTTGAATTGCCCGTCATCACACCCACTGTCCTGGGGTGAGAGCACCGGAATAGTGAGCTGGTTGTGTCGCGCCGCAGCGTCGAATACCGCGTCCATCGGGCCGAAATCCATCTCTCCGGAGAATTTGTTCACCGCAAGAGCCTGGAAGGCGTTGAAGCGTGTGATGGAGTTCGGTGGCAGCGAACCGAAGTACGCGTCGAGGTCGACCATGGCTCCACAGCCGAAGTTCACCGACCAATCAGTGGCCAGCTGATAGGCATTGAGCCCGGTAGGCCACCAAGGCTGGCCGTCGAGCGTCAGTCCGTTCGACGACGCTCCGACCCGAACTTGCTTGGGAGAATCGGCGCCTGCGGGCATCGTGAACACGCCCACGACCGCAGCGACGGTCACAACGGCGGCTACAGCGGAAGCGACACGGCGCCGGACGGCGCCACGCTCACGCGGACGCACTTCTTCAGAAGACATCTGCAACCATCCACGTCATACGGACAATCCTCCCACACGAATTGCCTCATCGACCCGTTTGGCGTTCACCCGTGATGCGGTACAAACGCCAGGCCGACGGGTCCATGCCGCCGTCGTTGGGTACTTCGAGCACCAGCGCTCCGACTCCGCCTGCACCGGTGTCGTACATCGTCGGGTAACGCCGATTGACGGCGTCCGAAACGCCACGACCGGTGTTCGGAACCGACAGGATGTACTCGACGTGGTGTTCGGCGGGGTTGTTCAGTACGCGCACGAAGTCCGCATCGGAGGGCACGACAAACTGCCGAGGGTTGTTCGAGGACGCCACGACGGCGTAACTCTCCACGGTGTCGAGCAGAACCGATCCCTCCGGCAGATGCAAATCGTCCAGATACTTCGCGATGCGACGCTCGGCCGCAAACGTGCGGAGATTCGTCTGCTCCTCGAGGTTCTGCCGGCCCGGAATGATCGCGCTGGCAATGGAATGCTCGAGCACTGCGAGCCGGGCATTACCCATCGCGACAAACGTGACCAACGTCGAGCCCACCAGCAGGCACAGAGAGATCACAAGGGGCAGAGAAGGTCCCGACTGCTCGGGGTATGTCGATACCGAGCGTGACGCAGCAGCCCCCGGCCGACGCGTGACGACCGGAATGCCACGTGGAGCGATCAGCACGACCAGCACGAAGCACAGCGGAATTATCGAAATGTAGAAGCGCAGAAGGGGAAACGTCGAGCCCATCACGTAGAGCAACGTCTGAGCGCCGAGGATCGCGCCGAACAGCACAAGAGGCACGACCACTTCGGTGTCCCGCCGTCGGAGTGCGTAGACGATTGCCAGGACCGCGAACACCGGGAGCGCCGGCCCGAGTACGGCCATTTCGGTAATCGAGAAGGTAAGGCGTGTAATCGGTGAGTCGGTTCCGGCCCCAGCCTGCTCGAGGATGGAACTGTTCCCGTACACCGACGAGAACTGTTGGAACGCTTGGCCCGTGATGAGCCAGCTGGCAAACGACCACAAGACGAACGCCAGGAACCCCGGCATCATCACGACGGCACCGTCGAGTGCCGCTGCCCAGAGCCGCAAGCCAGGTCCCGCACCGTCGCCCCGCTCCTCCGCGGTCGGTTGAAAACGACGCCAACTCACCACAGTCACCAGCACCACTGCGACGAACAGCGGTGCCAATGCGTCGTATCGAGTGAGGTACGCCAGTGCAAATGCGAGGCCGGCACCGATGAGGTCGTGCACGTCGTCGCTGCGCATCCACCGAATCAGACGACGGGTCGCCCACAGAACGAAGAAGAGGAACGGGGCTTCGCTCATTCCGCTCGCCGCGTACATGACGATCATCGGATTGACGGCGAACAACACCGTAAGGACGACGGTGACCCATCGCGCACACCCGCGGTCGCGACTGATCCCGCGTATCTGAATCACCGCACCAGCCATGAACGCCGCAGACATCACGACCGCAGTGATGTTCCACCGCAGCAGATCCGGCCACCAGTGTCCCAACAGACCCATCGGAATCTGGACGGCCGCCGTCAACGGCGTGAACACGAATCCGATCGCCGCGAAGTGCGGATCACGGCTGAGCAGCATCGCCGACACCGCGGCAACACGGCTGAGCGAGTCGGTGAAGATGAAGCCGATGCCGGCGTTCATCCACACACCCAACGCGGTGTAGATCGCGAAGAGAACAACAAACATCCGCCAGGGCTTGCGGCCCGGCAGGTCGTGGACCGCGACGGACGTGGCCGGGCGATCGGTGACGGTCACTGTCCTCGACGCCTCGTCACGAGCACACCGCCGACGGCCACAGCGATCAGAACCACGGTCCCGAATCCGATCCAGCCGATCGTGACCGCGCTCAGGCCGGTCTCTTCTTCGGCGGGTGTCGCAGTGCCCAGCGGTGCGACGTTGACGCCGATGTCGAACGGCTCGCCGCCCACAGGCGCCACCAGTAGATCACCCGTCAGTTCTGCGAATCTGTCCTTCCCGCCCTCCAACCAGTTGAGCAGACCGTCGGCATCGGCCGCATTACTCTTCGACGTCAGCGCTACCACTTGGTTGTGTGAACCTGAAACCACCTGCAAGGCGCCGTATTGCCCACCGAATTCCAGGCCTTGCAAGCGCAGAAGTCCTTGATCTGCAGTGTCCATCGGTAGAGCAACCGGAGTGGGCAGGGTTCCGTCCGCCGCGATCAACAACGCCGGCAGCGAACTGGTCGCGGCTTCGCCGAACGGAAGCACACGCGGTTGCATCGGCAGGTAGCTCAACCGCTGCATCGCGACAACTAGGCGCTGAGCTCGGATGAGATCTGCAAAATCACCTCGGCTCAAACCGACGTCGAGCGTGGGCAGCATCGACTGCGGCAAGGCCTGGAATCCTCCAGGCGTCGGCGGAAATCCGGTAGAGGAGGTGATGGTGCTGGCCGGGTCGACGGTGAGGGAAGAAGGACTACTTGTGCCGCACTGGAAGTCACCGGTCACGTCCATCGAGACCTCGAACGTCAAATCGCGCCGCAGGAGTTCGTTCGGAACATCGACCCCGATGTCGAAGCGCCCGGTCTCGTTCACCGTTTGCGAGGCAAGTCTCGTATCCCCGAGCGAGATCGAAAGCTCTCCGTTGCGCGAATTCGGCAACGGCACATAGGAACCGATCATTCTTACCGACACGTCCTTCATCGGACGCCCCAACTGCGATTGGCTGAACGGGACGTCGACCTCGATGTGATTGAGACCGGAAGCTGTCAACGTTCCGAGCTTCAGTTGCCCGACGGTGATCGCGTCCTGGGAGATCTGGGCGACTGTGTTGTCCGGCGATGCAAGCGCTCTACTGGCTGCCCAGTAGCCGTCGAAGTTCGCCGCCAAGAGACTGACCTGAGGAACGAGTGTCTTGTCGTCCCCCGAAATCCGCAGCACAGGTGAACCATTCGGAGTCGACGCAAGATCGATGCCGGCGTCCCCGCTGTTGCCGAGCACAACAGCTCGCTCGAAGAGTCCCGGCTCGGCGGACGGTAGGCTCTGGCCGTTCGGCAGCTGCTCCACCACCACGGCATCGGGCTGACTTCCGTACTTGTTGACAATTGCTGCACTCAGTTGCAAAGCCGCGCTCTGCTGCGACCCCGACGAGCCGTCCGTGACGTAGATGGTTGCTTTCCTCAAAATCGGAGGAAAGAACGTTGCCACAGTTGTCGGCTGCTGCTCGGTACCGTCGTAGGCGACAAAGGCATCCCGGAGCGCGAGGGGCTGGTATCTCGTTCTGTCGTAGCAGCGGTTGTCGACGGGAACGAGGTGAGCGATCATCGACACGGTCACGCTTCGGTCGACTACTTCGAGCCCTTGCAAGGGAACCGAGATGGGTAGACCGGTTCCGGCTTGCCCTGCGTCGAAATCGACGCGGCTTACCAGACGTCCGTCAGCAGTCACTTCGAGCCACCCCCGACTGAAGTCGGTCGGGGCAGTCAGGATGCCGGTCACAGCAGTTGCGGTCAGTCCGTCCGGCACCGGCACGGTCACCAACACGGGCGCGTCGTCGGAGGAGAACACGATGTCTGTTCCCCGCCCGAGTTCGGTGAAGGAGATCGGGGTAACAGCTGGGGCGACAACCGAAATGTCGGAGTCGTCCTCGAAATCCTGGGCCGAGGCCACAGTGCCGAGCGGAAGCACTAAAGTAACCGCGACAGCCACCGGCATTGCCAGCGCGCGCGTCAGCCAGGTTCGAGTGTGGCCCATCAATGTGTCTCCTCGACATCTTTTGTTTCCGCGCGATCACCAAACACAAATCACGAGTAGCAATCTCGCCAGTTCGCGACGGTCACAGGTCCGATCGCACCGTTACGGACAAACAAACCATAACGACCAATTTGTGCGTTTGGCTAATTATCCCGACGGGCGAGACTTTTGTTACGGCACGTCACATGATTAGTAATCACCGCCACTGGGAAGCCGACAGAAGCCGCCAAAAAGCCCGTCAAAACGCCTGAACGTCCGTCCAGTCTGGGCGATTCGCAGGCGGAAAGTTTTCAGATAAGGATCCCGTGACGATCAATTCGATCATCCCCGTCGGCAAGAGCGCGATCGGAACATTGATCGCTGCACCGTTCCAATTCGCATCATCGCTGCGCAGGGCCAGGGCTTTCCACCCTTACGGGCTCGAGCTGAAGGGAACACTGAAACCGGCCACTCCCTGGTGGCCGGTATCGGAGTCGTCGACGATTACCGTCAGCGCTCGAATGTCGAAGGCACTCGGAACACCGGGGGACCTACCAGACGTACTCGGCCTGGCTCTTCGGTTGCATGATGTCGGCGCCGATGAAATCCCGTGGGACATTCTTCTCGCAACATCAGGACTTTCCACCTTCTCGAAAGTGTTTCCCGCTCCGGCATTCTCATGGAACGGCGCGAGATACAGCACACTGGTTCCGTACTCACGCGCGGGCGGCGCCGCAGCGTGGCTGATCGTGACACCGCGCGGCGTCCACCCGACCGGCACTTCACTGCCCGCGCTGAAGGCGGCCGTCGATCATTCCCCTCTGCACTTCTCCGTCTACCTTGCGAGAATCCAACTTCAGTTGATTCCGATCGGACACCTCTGCCTCGACGAAGTCGCGGACCACCCGGATTGCCTCCAGCCGTCCTTCGATCCGATTCTGCACAGGCCGACCCACATGCGCATGCTTCCGGAGTGGCTCGCGGAAACGCGGAAGTTCGCGTATCGCGGTAGCCGCAACGGCCGAGGAGACACACAAAAGCGCGGTTGACCGGACTTGCCGATCAACCGCGCCCGAAGCTCACTCAGTTGGTGAACTTGTCCTTGATATCCGAGACCTTGTCACTGACAGCGTCTCCGGCCTTCTTGACCTTTGCCTCGCCCTGATCGGCAACACCTTCGGCAGCCAGATCATCGTTGCCCGTGGCATTTCCGAACTTTTCCTTCGCCTCGCCGATGAGATCCTCAGCGCGGTGCTTTGCCTTGTCGATGAAGTCGGACATGTGTTTCTCCTTCTAGGATTCGGCCGTGAGATTCGGTCGTGGGATTCGGACGAACTCGAACAGCGTGGAATAGATGTGGGTCAGCGTTTTCCGGTGACTGCCTTGACCAGGAACAGCAAGATGACGGCACCGAGAAGGCAGGTGAGGAAGCTGAAGATCCAGCCTGCACCCTCGACATCGAAACCGAAGACCCGCAGCAGGAAGCCACCGATCAGGCCGCCGATGACACCGACCACGATGTTGAGGAAAATTCCTTGCTGGGCATCGGTTTTCATGATCTTACTGCCGATCCAACCCGCCAGTCCACCGATAATGATCCAGGCGATGATTCCGAGTGAGAGCATTGTGACTCCTTGAGGTAAGGGACGGCGCAATGAGAGACTGCCGGCGAAGGGAGAGTTCCACGCGATCGGCCCGCGCAACTAGACCGTGATCGCGGGTTGTGTTTGCACACAGCCGGACTCTCCGCCGCACGACGCGGGAGATCGTGCACTCGGTAGCAGCCACATTGTCTGCTTACCTTTCTATCAGGTGGTCACGACAGAACCAAAACGACTGGCTACTCAACACATACGACGAACAACACTCACCGACCCACACATGATCAGCGTCACGACGATTGCGATCACCATCGATGTCGCCGTCGCCACGAGAACCGTGACACACAGTGCCACAGCAACATCCATAATTCTGTGCGCGATGGGGAGGTCTACCAATACCCGGTCGTCAGGTGGCTCAAACCTCGATTGATCAGAGAGTTCTCGGCTCATCGTGTTTCGCACTTTCCACGGCGATGCGAGTTCTGGTCGCGACGGACGGATCACCGACTACCGCTTGGACTTGATCGCCGGCATTGGCGACCCGAGAAACCAACTCGGGCAGCGTTTCCGATCCGGATACGACGCTCCGTCTCAAGGTCACCCGCAAATCGACTGTTCGAACTCCGCGGTCGACCAACGCTTTTCCTCGAACACGCGATACTTCGTCGAAGCCTTCCAATGATGCACTCGCTCCTTCGGCGACCGCACCCAGATCCGCGGTGATCGAATTGTGAGAGTTCGACCCCGGAACCGTGATCTCCTTCACCCTCCGAAGTGGCACATGAGAAATCAACCACCGCAACGCGAGTAGGGCAAGCAGAGCCCCACCAGCGCCGACAGCCCACGGCCACCACGAGCGGTCGCCGAGATCTTCAACCCACGGGATGTCGATTTGCGCCGGCAGATCCTTGATCACGTCGAGATTCCAGAGGATCGCTGCGACTCCCAGCGCTATCGCGAGCAGTCCCGCGATGCACGTCGCCACGCGATCTATCACCGTCGCCGTTCGGGTCACGATCTTTCCCCCGTCTGGATGCGAATCTTGATTCGAGGGGACGGTGACAGCGTCTGGGTCAAGTCCCCCAGCACGGCACGGATTTCCGATTCCGCGGTCGCGGCCCCATCGAGTGTGACCGTGGCCTTCACTTCGAGCTTGCGCCGAGTCGCGTGTGACGAAGCGGAGCGAACGTGGGTCAACGACTCGACGCGTACCGACGCTACCGCCGCGACATCTGCGGGATCGATCCACGTGTCAACGACTCCGACCAAGGCATTGGCAGTCTTTCGCCGCGGTTTGAGTCCGAGGATCACGAACCACAGACCGATGACGACGGCTGCGATTCCGGCCGGCAACATCCAACTCTGAAAGGCGAGCCCGTCCACATATTCGAAAGCACCCGATATCCACTGCGACCCCGCGATCACGCCGGTGTCCACAAGGACGTCTCGGATCCCGACCACGCCGAGCGCCAGTACCGCCGCGGCGACCAGAAATCCGGTGAACGTAGCTCCTGGCGTCGCCAATGGAACCGGAGCCGCAACCCTCGAGGCGGTAGGTGGTACGACCTTGTCCGAAGTCACTGCACTTTCCTTCCCGCATCACCGTTGGTCGATGCCGGGAGAACGCTCACTATCGACACGTCCACACCGTCTACGTCCAGTCCCGAGACCGATTCCAACTGGGCCCTCACGTTGTCGCGCACCGCGGTGCCGATGACCGACAAGGATCCGGGCCACTCGATCGCGATGTCCACCTTGGCTCGTACCCGCCTGCCGGACACCAGCACTCGTGCCCTCGGCAATTCGCGCCCGGTCAGTTTGTCCATGCCACCGGCGTGCTGACGCACCCCCGGCGTTCCGCGAGTCGCCTCGAGCACCAGCTTCTGCGCGACTCTGTCTCGAATCGTCAGCGTTCCGCGTTCGCCCGGCTCGCCAAGCACAGACTCCGGCAGAGCTGTGTCAGCCACGACCGCGACCCTTCAGCATCACACCGAGGTCGAACTCACCGTCACGCTGACCACCGACGAGGTAACCGACCACGCCGAGAACCAGCGCGATGAGGAATCCGGTGAAACCGCCTGCAGCAGCTGCGACTCCGAGAAGTAGTCCTGCCAGAAGGCCGACAGTCGAGGTGGTCATGTGAATCCTCCGTTGTGGATGATGTTCAAGGGTGCGAGTCAGATCTCGGTATAGGTCTTGGCGCCCGGTAGCCGAGCGCGCACCCGGGTGTACCGGGCCCGAACGGGTTTGACTATCTGCCGAATCGTGCCGCGCAGCGTCGTGCGGACACCCACATCGATCGGGGATGCGAAGTCCCGGTCGATGCGTTCGAGCGCTCGATTGAGCGCGGCGGCTGATCCGCCTGCATCAGGGTGGTGCTTCCTGATCGCCGCTCTTCGTGCAGAACGGCGATCAGGTTTAGTACCACGAGAACGCTCAGGCATTGTGCGGGCGGCCTACTACGTCTTCCACCGTCACGTTCACGGGGCCGGAAACGAGTCCCGAAATGGCTTGGCGGATACGTAAAGCGGTCTCTCGAACGGCGGCGTCGGCGAAGATGCAGACGTGGACGTCGGTCGACGACTCCGTCACCCGCACGCCGACGACTCGACGACCGGGAAGGTAGGTGCCGACCTCGCCGAACATTCCGGCATGAAGTGATGCGACGCCAGGTACAGCCGTCACTGCCTCAGCGACGGTGTCAGCGATTTCGGAACTCACTGCACCCGTGTGGTCTTGGGCTCGCCTGTTTCGTCGTCACTGCCTTCGTCGAGGTGGACGTCGTGAACCGTGATGTTCACCTCGGTCACCTCGAGACCTGTCATCCGTTCGAGCGCTGCGATGACGTTGCGGCGAATGCCGGTGGCCAAGTCTGCAAGAGATACGCCGTACTCGGCCACGATGTCGATGTCCACCGCTGCTTGCTTTTCGCCGACCTCGACCGAGACGCCCTGGGAGTGGTTGACACTTGCGCCGGGAATCCGCTCGCGCAGTGCACCGACCACCCGGGATGCTCCGCCGCCGACGTCGTACACCCCGCTCACCTCTCTGGTGGCGATTCCGGCAATCTTCGAGACAACGGTGTCGGCGATCGACGTCTTTCCTTGCGAGCTCACCAGAGCCGAGTCGTTCGATGATGCAACATCCTTCGTAGATGCTGTCGCAACCTGCGTGCTGACCATTGTCATCTCCTCCTGTTGATCGATCTACCTGTGTAGTCGTGACTCGAAGCTAAAACCGAATGTCTGATTCGAGTGACGTGCATCACTGACATTTATTAGTTACGGTCCGTAACATTCAACGCCCCGGCCGGACGAACAACTTTCGAACGCAGCCGAGTTTCCGCATTTCTGCGAGAGGAGCGACTGTGGCGTTACCGCACACACAGGGGCTCACGGAAGCGCCTGACGGCTTGGACACCGCGACAGTCGACGCTGCGATACTCGGCGACCGAGAAGCATTCGAGTCACTGGTGCACCACTACGGACCAGCGCTCCACCGCTATGCACGTCGAATGCTCGCGGACGAAGGCGACATTCTCGAGGTAGTCCAGGACACCTTCGTGGCCGCATGGCGTCAACTCGAATCGTTTCGCGGTGAATCATCCATGCGAACATGGCTTTTCGCGATCTGTTCACGAAAGATCGTGGACAGCTACCGAATCAAGAGAGCTCAACCGATCGACGACAAACTGCTCGACCCTCTTGTACCGTCTCCCGAGGCCGGTCCATTCGACTCGACCTCGAACTCCGCCTTCCTGGAGGCGCTGGAGGAAGCGTTGGGGGAATTGCCTTACCGCCAGCGCGCGGCCTGGACGCTGCGAGAGGTGGAGATGCTCACGTTCGTTCAAATCGGAAAGATTCTAAGACTCACTCCGGATGCGGTGCGTGGGCATCACCATCGTGCACGGGCTAACCTGAGTGAACGAATGACGAGGTGGCGATGATCGAATCACGAACCGACGCATTGATGGCGCACGCATCCGAGGTCCTGCGAAATGCCCCGGAGCCAGGCTGGGATCGAATCAGCGACAAGGTGATCCGGGCGCTCCGATCGACCTCGGCATCGGGCTGGCCACTGAACGCGCACGCGTCCGAGGGTCCGCGTCTAGGCACGGTGTCGGTAAGCGATCATGTCCTCCGCACCCACCTCGCCGCAGAGATACGTTCTCGACACCACTGCTCACCGAGCAGCATCGAATTCTTTGTCGACGGCCACGAAATACGTTCACTACGTATCGAACTGGCTGCGCCCTACGGAGTCGATCTGGCCGAGCTGTCGGATCGGGTGCGATTCACGGTCGTCGATGTCGTTCACATGATCCTCGGGAATATGGAACCACCGGTCTCTGCAGAGAGCGTCCACATCGCCGTGACCGACATCGTGGAATATATACCTGCCGGGGGAAACACCAAAAGCCGTCCCGAACACTAGGTGTTTGTTCAGCACGTGTTTGGGAACCCGGCACGCATGACCACTCCCCCACCTCCGGTTCCGGGACCTGTTCCCGACCCGGGTTCACCCGCGCCGACGCCACCCGATCCGATGAATCCGCCACCCGTGCCGCCCACTCCGACGCCACCGAACCCGTATCCCCCGGATCCGATCCCGCAGATCTGAAGTGGGCTGCTGCCGAACTCAGCCGCCGAGTTCGGCGATCATCTCGCTCAACGATTCTGCAGCGATACGCAGTTCGCCTTCGTCGGGGTTGTCGGGCGAGGAAGGCAGGCGTTCGGCCAACTGCTCGCGAGTGACAAGCGAGATACCCTCGAGGCCGAACCCTTCTTCATCGGGGACGTAGATCTCGATCTCGCCCCCGACCGCTACCAATTCCGAATGGGGGCCGCTGCCAAGTAGTGCACGCAGGTGTTCGGTCGTCACGGTCATATGGTTCACGTGAAATCTCCTGCTTCGGTGACAGCTGACTTCGCTGGTTGTCGATTCGACCTGACGCACTACCTCCTATTGAGTACCCCTCGCGGGTGAGCAGGAAACGACGAGTACATGAACAACTACTTCCCGAAGGGAACGCAGACTCCATGAGCGAACAGAATCCCACCGACCACACCGACCAGACGGACGAGTCGCAGACCACCGGCACCGGCCCCGACGCCGCACACAAGGACGTTCAGACCGATCCGTCGGGCGAGCGCACGTGGGCCGACGAGGGTGGCGCCACAACGACCGGTCCGGCGACCGACACCGACTGATCTCGCCCGAACTGAATCATCGGGACCAAGGTCCCGTGAGCACGCGCTCATGGGACCTTGAAATCCTTACGGATCTAACGCTTTTCACCTGCGGTTTCGTGATGCGGTAGGGTAGGCACTCAGCACGGTTGAGCACCCAGCCGTTGAAGACGTGCACGGTTCGCGTGTTGCTTCCCGTGCCGTTTCCCGGTTTCGCAAGAAACCGTTTCGAACTAGGCCGTTTCGAACCAGACCGATTCGAACGAACCGTTTCGAGCAATCCGTCAGGAGTTTCGATGAACGAGTTTTCGAGAACTACAGCTGAGCGTGCCGACAGTCCCCCCATTTTCACCGTCACGTCTGCGGAAAACATTCAGTCACTGGTGGTCAGCGGCGAGATCGACATCCAGTCCCGAGCTGATTTTGCGGCGTGCGTCGATGATCTGATCAGCGAGCGTCACCCGTTCGTAGTCGACTGCTCGGACGTCCAGTTCATCTCCGTCGGAGGTCTTTCCATCATCGAAACTCTCTCGGCCAAGGCTCGAAGGCTCGGCGTCCCGTGGACACTGATCGCAGCGCACCCTGTCAGGCGCCCGCTGTCCCTGTTGAAGATGGATGCCGACATCGTGTTCACCGACTCTGTGGCCGAGGCGGTCACGTACCTGTCCGCTGCCGCCATCATGGACGAGACCCTGGCGGAGCCGATGTCGGCGTGAGTAACGATCTCGAAAGGCTTTCCGAATTCGTCGTTGTCGCCAACCGACTGCCCGTCGATCTGGAAATCGACGACACTGCAGCCGACGACGACGGTGGCAAGAACTGGAAGCGAAGTCCGGGCGGGCTCGTCACCGCGCTCGAACCCATCCTGCGGCAGCGAGACGGCGCTTGGGTCGGCTGGCCGGGCGTCGCAAACGAGAAGGTCGATCCCATAGTTGTGGACGGCCTCCGCCTATTTCCCGTCGAACTGACCTCTCAGGACCTCGCCGAGTACTACGAGGGGTTCTCCAACGACACGTTGTGGCCGCTCTACCACGATGTTCTGGTGGCTCCGACGTTCGAGCGGTCGTGGTGGCACACATACGTCGCGGTCAACCAGCGGTTCGCCGAGGAAACCGCGCGTTGCGCCGCCGACGGAGCTACCGTCTGGGTGCAGGACTACCAATTGCAACTCGTGCCGGCGATGCTGCGTGAGCTGCGGCCAGACCTGACTATCGGGTTCTTCCTTCACATTCCTTTTCCTCCGGTCGAGCTCTTCATGCAGCTTCCGTGGCGCAAGGAGATCGTCAAGGGGATGCTGGGTGCCGACCTGATCGGCTTCCACTTACCCGGTGGCGCAAACAATTTCCTGTTCTTGGCCCGCAAACTACTCGGCCTGAAGACGACAACAGCGGGCGTCGGTGTGCGAAGTGCGCTGGGGCATGTCGATTTCGATTCTCGCGTCGTCAAGGTGGGAGCATTTCCCATCTCCGTCGATTCCGCCGAACTCGAGCGCCAGTCGAAGAGCGAATCGGTGTTGCGCCGAGCACGCGAATTGAAGGAAGAGCTCGGCAATCCCGAGAAGATCCTTCTGGGAGTCGATCGCCTCGACTACACCAAAGGCATCGACCTGCGGCTGCAGGCACTGAAGGAACTTCTCGACGAGGGCCGCTTGGACCCGGAGAAGTACACAATGGTGCAGCTCGCCACGCCCAGTCGTGAACGCGTGCAGCACTATATCGATCTACGCAGTGTCATCGAGGAACAGGTGGGTCGAATCAACGGCGACCACAGTCAGATCGGCCGCCCCGTCGTTCACTACCTGTACCAGCCGGTCGACCGAGAAGAACTGATCGCGCTGTTCGTCGCTGCCGACGTCATGCTCGTGACGCCGATGCGCGACGGGATGAATCTCGTGGCCAAAGAGTACGTAGCGTGCCGCGGTGACCTCGGTGGCGCTCTGGTTCTCAGCGAGTTCACCGGCGCTGCAATGGAACTACGACAGTCATATCTGGTCAACCCTCATGATCTGGACGGCGTGAAGAATACGATCCTGACCGCTGTTCATCAGGATCCGAAAGAGGGCCGTCACCGCATGGCTGCCCTGCATCGCCAGGTCATGTCGCACGACGTGCATCAGTGGGCCGAATCGTTCCTGACCGCCCTTGCCCCGACTGAACCGCGCCCGGAAGATCAGTTCGTCACGGAGCGTGAGTCCGACTTCGCGCGCAACAACTGACCACCGCGGGCTTGAGTCAAGGGTGAGCAGATACTCGAGCTAGGATTGGTTTCAGTTCATCGTCAAGCAGCGGCTGCGAACTGATCTCCTCGCCATAGCCGTGCAATGCTGCATCGGCCCAGAAAGACAGGCCGACCATGCCCCTCACGATGAAGTACTCCGAGACCTACAACGACGCTCTCATTGCGCTCGCCGCCGCCACTCATCGGCCGGCCAACGTGGTGAATCTGTTCGGCGAGTATGCGATTCGTGTTGATCTCGAGTACAACCGATACCTGCTCGCCACCAATACCGTTGCCGGGCTTTCAGATCAGCCTGATCTGGGCGACTTGTGGCTGGTGAGATTCTTTCAGTCCGAACTGACCGACGCTCCCGATCAACTGCTCGCAGAGGCGTCGCATCAATGGCTGGTCGATGCCCTGGATACAGCGCTGGAGCAGATCGAACGCGCCGGCAACAAAATCGTCGCAGATGCAGATTTCGGCGCCCCTGGCCGCACCGACGCACCCCACGGAAGCTAGCCGGCTTCCGCAGTCAACTGACTGATCCGAGCGGCCAGAACGGCATTCTCGGCCTCGAGAGACAAGATCAAACGGATTCCGACAAGATTGACTCCGTCGTCGATCAGCGCGGTGATTCGTCCGAGCGTATCCAGATCAGCCTCGCTGTACCGGCGCGTACCGCCATCCGTGCGCGTCGGTGTAAGCAGGCCCCTTCGCTCGTAGAGGCGCAGCGTTTGAGGTCCTACTCCGGACAGTTCTGACATCACTGAGATCCCGTACACGCCACGCAGCGCCCGGGTCTGAGATTCCGACGTCACTGGAACCTCCTAGTTCGGTGTCGGCTGCCTTCGTCGGCGTCATCCGACCTTAGCATCATCAGGCAGTGAATCTGACGCCGGCGACATAGATTCAAAGGTGTCCAGGACCACTTGCGGCGAAAAATGAGGAGCCGACGGAGCACGTAAGCGCAGGTGAGGAGTGTTTTCGACCGGAAGCGGCACGCAACTTGCTTCCGCAGTTGGAACGCCGCTACCTTGCCAATTATCTACATCGGCTGATATAGATTTTGTAGCACCTAAAAGCGCCATAACCGGCACTCGAAGCTGCAGAACACCCAGACGTCGGAGTTGGTGGTTCAGCTGACTCCCTCACGGCACACTCTTCACCGGGAGCAAGATGACGACGATCGACATCCCGCCCACACAGGGCGAGAGCAACACCGGCATCGCGATCACTAACGCAAGCGCGACTTTGACGACCGTCGAGGTCAAGCGCCGAATCGCGATGATGTTCGGCGACCCGGTGACAGAGGAACCAGCCGCACTCGCGCACTGAACCTGACCGACCCGCGATCCGATTGACGATGGCGCGCGACCGCCCCGTTGGAGGGCGATCCCCATCATGACGAGAGGAAAACATATGTCCGAGTTCACCGTACCGGGACTGAGCAGCGCAGACGGCTCGACCGTCGCCGATACCCTGCAGGAACGGCTCAGCGCCTACAACGATCTCCACCTGACGCTCAAGCACGTCCACTGGAACGTCGTCGGACCCAACTTCATCGGCGTGCACGAGATGATCGACCCGCAGGTGGAACTGGTTCGCGGTTACGCCGATGATGTGGCGGAACGTATCGCGGCACTTGGCAACTCGCCCAAGGGCACCGCAGGAGCGATCGAACGTGACCGGACGTGGGACGACTACTCCGTCGGCCGCGACGATGCTCGCGCTCACCTCGCGGCGCTCGACCTGGTGTACACCGGGGTCATCACAGACAGTCGCGCCGCCATCGAGAGCGTCGGAAAGATCGACCCGATCACCGAAGACATGTTGATCGGCCAGACGGCACAGCTGGAAAAGTTCCAGTGGTTCGTTCGCGCGCACCTCGAGAACTCCGGCGGCAGCCTCGTGCACGAAGGCGCGTCCACCGAGCTGGATGCCGCAAATGAGGCACGCCAGAACTGATTCACCGTCCTCGATTTCGGCCGATCGGGGGTCGGCCGAAATCGCGTTCCCCACAACCGGAAAGGGCAGGAGCATGTCTGCGGACTCGCGCGGCACGTCGGCACAAACGCGTCGCGAGTATCAGATGTTCGTACTGCAGCAGCGTTTGTTGTTCGGATCGATCGTGGCAGGCACTGCTCTCGGGGTCCTCGCAATCAACTACTTCTGAATCACCAGGCGCCGCAGCCGTCGAAGACAGGACAGAAACGACACAATCATGAGTTCGAGCACTCTCCGCTCGATCGCCAGTAGCGATCGATTTGCGGCAAGCACTTCTTCTCTTCTCCTCGTGGACAGCAATTTTCGTGTCCGGGGAGCAAACGGAGAATACCTTGCCATGTCCGATCGCAGTTTGGATCAGCTGCACGGAGTGGAAGTGTTCGAGGCCTTTCCCGACAATCCTGCCGACTCTTTTGCCGACGGAATCTCCTCGTTGACAATGTCGTTCGAGCGGGTGATGCAAACCAAATCTCGTGATGCGATGCCGACTCAACGGTACGACGTGCGCGACGAGCGCGGTTCCGGGCTGTTTGTCACGCGCTACTGGAACACCGTGAATTCCGCCGTCACCGATGACGACGGCCGGGTGATCGGGGTGCTTCATCGTGTGTACGAGGTTTCACGACCGCAGGCTCAGCAGTCCAGCTCGGCGCCAGACGTACTCGCCCGCCTTCGCGCGGAAAATGACGAACTGCGAAGAGCTTTGGATTCTCGGCCCGTGATCGAGCAGGCCAAGGGATTGCTGATGGCCGAGCGTGAGTGCTCAGCCGACCGAGCTTTCGACCTACTGGTCGAGATGTCGCAAGAGTGGAACGTCAAGGTGCGCGACATCGCCGGCGGTCTTGTCGCCGCAGCAGAGAGACGAGCCGGCGGTCTTGTCGCCTCAGCAGAGAGACGAGCCGTGGATCAAAAGAATTCCTGACGACCGGGATTCAAAATTTGTGCGGCTGGGTAATGACCGACCAGAGGTACCCCCGAAATCCTCCCTCTCGAGGGAGGAGCCTCGAAGGTCCCGCCGGTTCAGGCCGGCGGGACCGAGCTTTGCCTTAACACCCGACCTGGATCCGCGATCCGAGTCGAGTTCGTCACGCAGCGAAGGGAACGTCCATGTTCATGCGCTCCTACACATCTCCGCGGCCCCTTGCCGACGAGTGGGATTGGCAACTGTCCGGCACCTGCCGCGACACCGACCCGGCTCTGTTCTACGACGACACGAACGAGCGCGGATCGAGGCGGGCGAAGCGCGAGAGTTCGGCGAAGCTGGTGTGTGCCAGGTGCCCCGTCGTGCAGAGATGCCTGGTGCACGCCATCCAGACCGGGGAACCACACGGCATCTGGGGCGGGATGACGGCCACCGAACGAGAATCGTTGCGTAAGGCGCGAACTGGACCACTGGTCAGTGCTGTATCGAGCCCACCGGCGCAATAACTTCGGGGACAGACCTCGTAGAGCGGAAACTCAGGGCCGCGCCTCGTGGTGTCGACGCCCATGCGTGCGTCGACGCTCCTTCATCTCGGATTCGAAGAGATGCGGCACTCCGCCCGCCAGTCGGTCGCGCACCACCTTCTCGCATTCGCGGAAGAAGGACCAGTAGTTCTCGTCGAACTCCTCGACCAGCTGGAAAGTCCAACGCCCCTCGACCACGTTCCGGCCCATCAACTCGTCCTCGACTTGATCCGCCAGTTCGTCGTTGCCGCTGGTGCGCAGATGCTCGACGACCTCGTCGAGCATCAAATCCGCGTGCCCGATCAGCTGATGGAAGTCGTACAGAGCGCCGCGCGCGCGCTCCACGGTTTCGAGGGCATTCGACAGCACCCCCGCCGCCTTCACCGCATCATCCGTGACGCCTTCCGGTCGTATGTGTACGGGGATCTGCCTGTCCGAATGTGTGCCCATGAGGTCGCAGTACCCGAAGGCGCCACAAATGAAAGATGAGATTCGGTACGAGCGCACCACAGGTGATGTGTCTCACAATTCATCCTCTAGTTCAAGTAAAGAGGGTTAGTTCGCCGGGCGAAGGGTAATCGAAGGCCATGAACACCTCTGGGGTCGAGATGGTCGGCACGCATGGCCGCTACCGGTCCTTGCCTCGTTCTGCCGGAATACCGCCACATCTACCTACAGGAAGTCCCTTGATCCCTCTGTCGAGTTCGACCGAAGCCGAACTTAATCACGACTCCATTGCCTCGCTCCGCGTCCGAGCGTCGTACTCTCAACTTCCGACTCTGCGTGGAATCACCCGCACGGTCGCCAACAACACCGGATTGGATGTCGACGGGACAGCCGATCTTGCCCTGGCGATGGACGAAGTCGCGAGTATCCTCATCGGCCATGCGATACCGTCCAGCGACTTGACCTGCCGTTTCGAGACGTTCGGTCGCACACTTCGGACCGTCGTTTCAGTGATTGCGCACTCCGAGATTCCCGACAAGTCGCACAGCTTCGGATGGTTCGTTCTCGAGGCACTGGTCGACTCCGTCCGCTTGGAACAGTCGGAAATCGACGCGGACGGTCACATCACGCTGACGATGACGCTTGAAAAGGGCTTGCTCCAGGAGCGTGCGTGACCACTGTCCCACCGGACAAGAAGGACCAGTACGAACTAGCTGTCGAATTGTTCGTTTCGATGGCTTCGCTTCCGCCTGAAGATCCGACCCGAGAAAAGATCACCAACTCGATCATCGAATTGTGCCTGCCGCTCGCCACCCACGTCGCACGCCGCTACCAGGGGCGCGGCCAGCCTTTCGAGGACTTGGAACAAGTTGCGCGTGTCGGGTTGGTACAAGCCGTGCAGCGATTCGACGTGGAAAAGGGATCGGATTTCCTGTCGTTCGCCGTCCCGACCGTAATGGGTGAGGTACGCAAGCATTTTCGCGATCATGGCTGGTCCGTGCGCGTCCCGCGAAGCCTTCAAGAACGACACCTTGCCCTGAACCGGGCGCTGACGTCGCTGTCCCAGACGCTCGGGCGCGCTCCCACTGTCGCGGAACTCGCGAAAGAACTCGACATCGAGCCGGACGAGGTCGAACAAGGGCTGACCGCCGGCAACTCGTATCGGACCACACCGCTCGACACCGCATCCGCCGGCGACGGGAGCGGACTGACTCTGATCGACACATTGGGTCAGTACGACGAAGCGATCAGTCAGATCGACAATCACGAAACATTGCGGCCCGCGCTCCTTGCATTGCCGGAGCGCGAGCGCACGATCGTCGTTCTGAGATTCTTCGGTCATCTCACCCAGTCTCAGATCGCCGAGAAGGTCGGTCTTTCCCAGATGCATGTGTCCAGAATCCTCACTCAGACGCTGAAGCAGCTACGCACCGAGATGGGCGAAATCTTCTGACGGTACGTCTCGGCGATCAGATGTACTCCTGTGCAAGACGTTCCATCTCGTCTCGGTCGATGAGCCCGGGCTGACCGATGTCGAGGGCCTCGAGATACTTGTTGGCGAGGCGGTAATCGTGACCCCACCTTCCGTGCTCCCCGTCCTGCTCGGTGCGCTGAACACTGGAACCGGGCGGAACCTCGTCCCGCAGACCGTTGGTCTCCGCTCCGATCAGCGTGTCGAGCTTGGTCGAGATGGCCGTAAGTGCATCGCGGTCGTTCATCTGAATCCCTTCGTCCGGTGACGCTGATCCCCCACCCTACCGAAGCGTATAGCCAAAAACATTGCACTGCTTGATGTTCGACTCCACACCTGGACCGATTTACGCCCTCGAGCTACACTGAGCGGTACCGAGGTTGAGAATACAGCCGGGGTTGAAGCCACTGGCGCTCGGTTCGCATCAAGGCTCTGGATCAGGTGAGTACGTTCTCCGCGTGTCTGCCCTGCGCATATCCATTGAGCTCTACAGCTTTCCACGCCTGGACGCATTCACTTTCCGCGCCGCCAGATCGGTCGTCAGCCTTTCGATGAAAGCACACAGACCGGATCTGCCATGAATCTGAATGAACTCGACCACACTTCGATCGATTCCATCGATCCCTCAACACAATTGGGTCCGATCGTGGAAACACAAGGCTTTGCCGCCTGGCGGGTAGCACCCTCGACAGTCCTGATCCAGGTCGATGTCGACCTCGACAAACTCTCCGCCCCCGCACTGCAAGAGCTTCTCAGCTCGTACGCTGCGGAGTGGTCTCGCGTCATCCTCGACCTTTCCAATTCATTGTTCGTCGGTGCGGTATGCCTCGAACTGTTCGCCGAGCTGAACTCCCGATCACGAGCCCACGACTTCCAGTGGTCCGTCATCGGGTCGCACCCACTTCGACGCTTGCTTCGGGCAGCGCGGGCCGAAGAAGAATTTCCGGTTACGAACTCCGTCGAGGGAGCCATGCGCGCGCTCCGCGACGCCGAGAAGTCGCTCGAAGGCTCCTGACGGCACGCCCGGCACCCATGTCGAGCGCCGAGCGCTGTGCGCTCGCAGCGACTAAGGTTCGTCGGGCTGTCCGACGAGCTGAGAGAGACCGAGAATGACAATCGCCAAGCGCCTCGATGCCTTGCAACAGAAGCATCCGGCACTGGGGTTCCCTATAGCGGTCCTCTACAAGTTCCTCGACGATCAAGGTGTTTATCTCGCCGCACTGATCGCTTACTACGGCTTCGTCTCGCTGTTTCCGCTGCTTCTCTTACTCTCCACCATTCTCGGCTTCGTGCTGTCGGACAACCCCGAACTTCAGCAACAGATCTTGGACTCGGCCTTGCATCAGTTCCCGGTCATCGGTGACGACCTGGGCAATGCGCAACAGATCGGCGGCGGCGTCACGGGTTTGGTGATCGGAATCGTCGGTGGTCTCTACGGTGGCCTCGGTGTCGCTCTGGCTTGCCAGAATGCGATGAACACGGTGTGGTCGGTGCCCCGAAACATGCGACCGGATCCCATCCGCGGGCGTCTTCAAGGGCTACTACTCCTCGGCACGATCGGTCTCGCGATCTTGGGGACCACCGCTGTCTCCAACATCGGCGGTGCGCTTCATCTGGGCGGTTCGTTCAGCTTCCTGCTGACCCTCGCGGTAGTCGTCTTGAATGCGGGCATCTTCATCGTCGCTTTCCGGCTCACCTGTGCCCGCCCGCTCTCGGTAGCCGATGTGGCACCTGGTGCGATCGCCGCTGCTGTTCTCTGGCAAGCACTTCAGTCCTTCGGTGCCCTCTACGTGACATCCGTGGTGCGGGGCGCCTCCACCACCAACGGCGTCTTTGCCATCGTTCTGGGTTTGCTGGCCTTCTTGTTCCTCGCTGCCGCCTCGATCGTCATGTGCGCGGAAATCAACGTCGTGCGAGTCGACAAACTCCATCCGCGGGCGTTGTTGGCTCCGTTCACCGACAACACCGAACTCATCGAAGGCGATCGACGTACCTTCGCCGATCAAGCAAAAGCACAACGCGCGGTTCCCCACGAGAACATCCACGTGACGTTCGACGGGCACACCAAACCCGACGAATCGGACTGATCTCGACCCCGATCGAGTTGGGTATTTGGTCCCGTCCTGAGTATCGGGGTGACATTCTGCGCCGCGAATCCAGATTTAACACAGGTGTTGTCATTTCGCGCTGTATCGAAGCGACGAATACATCACAGCAGGTAAACGCGCATAGTTGAACAATCACGTGCTTCCGGAGCTGCCCCGGAACGGGACAAACCCGTCAATTACTGCAACTCGCCATGCATGTAATTGGAGACAGAAAAAGAAGAGCATGGCAGGATCAGGTGTGAGACCGGACTCTCGATGGGAGGGCTCGGCTCGATGGATCCAGGAGAATTTGGTTATGGCTCAGGGCAGTGTCAAGTGGTTCAACGGTGAAAAGGGCTTCGGATTCATCGAGCAGGAAGGTGGCGGACCGGATGTGTTCGTTCACTACTCGGAGATCCAGGGCAGCGGCTACAAGTCCCTCGACGAGGGCCAGAAGGTCGAGTTCGAGATCGGACAGGGCCAGAAGGGCCCCCAGGCTCAGAACGTTCGCGCCATCTGAGTTCGATCCCAGTCTGAATTCAGACTGAAAAGGCTGGACGCTGCACCGCACGGTGCCGGCATCCAGCCTTTTCTTGGTTTCTGGGTCCCCTGGGTTTCCGGGTCTCCTTGGTTTTCAGGTCCAGCGCGTGCCGAGTTCGGTACCGGTTAACTCGCTCGCGCCCGCTTCTTCTTGTGGGAGCTGTCGCAGAACGGCGCAATGGCGGTCCGTCCACATCGGCACAATGCGACCGTAGAGCGCTTGTTCTCTATCGGAGTGCCGTCGTCGCGGAGCAACTCGAAGTCACCACGCACCAGCAGCGGTCCGTCCGAGCAGGCGGTTATGGTGGTGTTGCACCCGGAACCATCCGGTGTTTCGGCAGATGACGATTCGGGAAACGCGGTCATATGTCCTCTTCACTTCTCGATTCGGCCACTGGCGTGCCTACTTCCATGCCTGTTCCGCAGGCTCGCGGCCCACTGAGCGCCACTCTCGTTTCCATTCTGCTCTCCTCCGCCGATCCGAGGGAGCTGAAGGCTGCCGCTGACGCGTACGAAGACGCACGCTCCACCGACCACACCTACGACATTCTTCGAGACGACGACGCCCAGTTGACGCTGACGCTCCTCTACGAGCTTCATCTGCAGGGAATAGAAAACGTCTCGGACGAGTGGGAGTGGAATCCGGACCTGCTCGCGGTGCGGTCTCGTCTCGAAACGCACTTCGAGTCCGCCATCGCGCAACTCGTGGGGACTGTGCCGTCGTCTGGCGACGTGGTGGCCGACCTGTGGGCGATGACGTCGCCCAGTGCCGGACCCGGTCTTGCGTCCTACATGGCGAAGGACGCCACGGTCGATCAGTTCGCGGAGGTGCTGATTCAGCGTTCGCTCAATCAGCTCCGCGAAGCGGATGTGCACACCCTTGGAATTTCTCGGCTCTCCGGCGCCGTCAAGGCAGCCCTCGTCGAAGTGCAGAGCGACGAGTACGGAGGCGGCGCCGCAGAGCGTATGCATTCGCGTCTGTTTGCCGACACGATGCGGGCCGTCGGCCTTTCGGACCGCTACGGTCACTACATCGATGCCGTTCCCGCCGTGACCTTGGCGTCGTTGAATGCTCTCTCGCTCTTCGGTTTTCATCGCCGACATCTCGGCGCCCTGGTCGGGCACCTGTGCGCCGTCGAGACCACGTCGGCGCTGCCGAGCAAGCGTTACAGCGCCGGCCTGCGCCGACTCGGATTCGGTTCGCACGCGACCCTGTTCTACGACGAGCATGTCGAAGCGGATTCCGTCCACGAACAGATTGCCGTTCGCGAACTTGCCGGCGGCCTTGCTTCTTCGCAGCCACACCGCGCCGGCGACATCTTGTTCGGCGCCGCAGCTTGCCTCGCGTTCGACGATCTTCTCGGCGAACACCTCACATCGAGTTGGGAGAAGGGTGAGACTTCGTTGCGCGAATGATCACGAGTTGTTCGATTTCCTGACCGGTGGTGATCAACCCCCGCGCCTCGAGCATCGTGCGTCTCTCACGCATCACTGGCCCGAACGGAATGTACTTCCGGGCCGAAATCTCCACGGCCATACCGTGTTCCTCGAGTATCGCCTCGGTCTTGTCGACCCCGCACAGTACCGACTGCAGGAGAAGAAGTGTGCCGCCGGGGACGAGTACGTCGTGAACGGTGGCCGCGATCCTGTCGATGAGGGCGCGTCCGTCCTTGCCTGCGTCCCAAGCTCGTTCGATTCCAGTGGTAGGGAGGTCATCTGCAAGTGCAGGGACGTACGGAGGGTTGGAGATCACCAGATCGAAGTGTTCGCCGTGCACGGCCTCGGTGAGATCGCCACGACGGGAATCGATCAAGGTGCCGTTGAGGATTCCGTTGAGACGAGCATTGGCGCACGCTCGGCGAGATATGTCGACCGCGACGACGTGGCCTGCACCTGCCGTAGATGCCGCGACGGCGAGGGCGCCGGTCCCGGTGCACAAATCCAGCACGCGACTGCGAGCAGTGAGGTGCTCGAACAGCAGTGCATCCGCGAGTAACGACGTGTCATGTTGCGGTGGATACACACCGGGTAAACGCAGGATCATCATCGGCTCCTCTTTTTCAGGCGACATCGCGCATCGCTGCGTGCGGCTACCCCGGAACCCCGAATTTCATGCAATATTGGAGCATCGGCAGCCTGGAACGGTTACATCGCCGCAGTTTGCGGAGTAGACCTGAGTCATGACAGGCAATGCGGACACTCCACAAGGGGCCGCGGCGTTTGCTTCCGCAGCAGATTCACTCGACACTCTCGCCGAAGCGATTGCCGGACTCCGGTCCAATCTGAACACGGACGAGCACCTCGACTCCATGCTCCAACGTCTGGCCGAGACGGCGGTCAAGGCACTGCCGGACGCCGACGCAGTCAGCGTGACCGTGTTGTCGGCCGATGGCCCGCGAACTGCTGCATCTACCGCAGACTATCTCTCCGCGATCGACCACGCCCAGCACTCCGCCGATCGTGGACCGTGTGTGGACGCCGCACGCTCAGTCTCGTCGGTCCGGGCAAAGGTGGGTGATCACGAAGCCGAATGGCCGGAATTCACCGTCGAGGCCCGCGAACAAGGCGTCCGGTCCTATCTGTCCGTGCCGATCACCATGGGCGAGGGGAGCGCCGAACTTCTCGGCGCTTTCAACGTCTACGGATTCGCATCGACCGAGTTCAAGGCCTTCGACGAAGAGTTGATGAAATTGTTCACCGCCGGTGCGGGCGCGGCGATCGCGGATTCACGACGCTGGCGTCAGGCACACGAGCACATCGAACAATTGCGCTGCGCCATGGAGTCTCGGGCCGAGATCGAGCAGGCCAAGGGCGTCCTGATCGCCGTCCACGGTGTCGACGCCGAGGAAGCATTCAGTCGACTCGTGCAGCAATCACAGCACACCAACGTCAAGCTCCACGACGTTGCCCGGATGCTCATCGATTCGGTGCGCCACCGCAGGTTCTGAAGATTCTTCGGTCGCAAAACCCCGTTTTGCACCAGAAGACACAGTCGCAAAACCCCGTTTTGCGCTCAAAGACACAGTCGCAAAACCCCGTTTTGTACCCCGAAGGTTCAGCTCCCAAACGTATCCAGAGATGTTTCACCGAAACAGGTTTCGACCTGCGCGACTGCTGGCGGTCGAGCGGCGGCACTCGTCTGAAATGTGGTTATCTGTTGAGAACCGGGACGAAAGAAAACCCGACCGTACCAGGGTGAGGAAAGGATCGTCGCTGTGCCAATCGACCAGGTTCTTGTCGTAGTTCCCGCCCACAACGAAGCCGAAGACCTTCCCAATTGCCTTCGTGCACTCGCAACAGCGGCGTCGGCTTGCGTTGTCCCCGTCCGAGTTGTCGCCGTCCTCGACAACTGTTCGGACGGAACCGCGGGGGTCATCCCCGAAGGCGTGGATGTGCTCCGCGTCGAGCACCAGAACGTCGGGCGCTCACGAGCGACGGGCTTCTCCGAGTTCGGCCGAGATTTGGGTCCTTCAGCGTGGTTCACCACCACCGATGCCGATTCGGTGGTCGGACCCACCTGGATTGCGCGCCAATTGGAATATGCGCGTACCGCGGACGTGGTTGCGGGAACCGTTCGCATCGCAGATTGGGAGGGTCAGCCGCAGTCCGTCCGCGAACGATACGAACGTATGTACCACGCACATCCATATGGTCGACACGGTCACATCCACGGCGCCAACCTCGGTGTTCGCGCTGACATGTACTGGAGCGTCGGAGGATTCTCCGATCTCGAGGAGGACGAGGACGTCGATCTCGTCCGACGATTGAGCGCGGCGGGCGCGTGTATCGCGTGGGCAGAAGACATTGCGGTCACCACGTCTGCGCGTCTCGACGGCCGAACTCCGGGCGGCTTTGCCGGACATATCCGTAACCTGGGTGGTACGACCGCCGATAACGAAGAAGCGGAGCTGGCACGATGAAACGACTACACACACTCTTGGATGCAGGCGGACTGTATTTGCCACTGCCCGGCGGCGGCGCAACGGCCGCACGGTGGACCTCCCTCGCAGAGCTCACACGGGAGAACGTGGTTCTCGGCCGGATGGCTGAGGCTCACACCGACGCCGTCGCGATACTCACCGAACTCGACGGCCCCGATCCCGAACCGGGACAGCTGTGGGGCGTGTGGGCAGCCGAGCCACCCACACCGGTGGTGAATGCGTCTGAGCACGTGGGGATCTGGACACTCACCGGTCGCAAGTTGTGGTGTTCTGGCGCCAACACCTGCACGCATGCACTGATCACCGCCTTGGTCGAGGGAGTCCCCTCTCTCTTCGCGGTTGAACTCGGACTACCTGGAGTGCATCCGGTTCCCGATTCGTGGAAGGCCGTCGGTATGGCCGAAAGCGACTCCAGCGCAGTCGACTTCGACATGGTTCCGGCCATACCGGTCGGAACGGCAGGCGACTATCTGAGCCGGCCGGGGTTCTGGCACGGGGCGATAGGTGTGGCTGCATGCTGGTACGGCGGCGCCTGCGGAGTCGCAGATCCGTTGTACGACAAGGCCGCAAGCACCGAAGATCCGTACGTCCTCGCACATCTCGGCGCAGTCGACGCAGCGTTGGCCGCGGCGCGCAACGCTCTCGCAGTCGCGGCAGCGGAGATCGACGCCGATCCCGCTGACCAGAATGCCGAAGCCATGCAACGGGCCCTACGCGTTCGCGCAATCGTGGAGCGTGCCGCGACGGAAACCCTCGATCGGGTCGGACGCGCTCTCGGAGCCGCACCGCTCTGCATGGACGCCGAACATGCCGCGCGGGTAGCCGACCTCACCGTCTATTTGCGGCAGAGCCACGCCGAGAAGGATCTCGCCGAACTCGGCCGGATCGCGGCCAAGGGGAAACGGCCGTGGTGAACTCGAAACTGTTCGCACAGAAGCCTGTCGACGACGGCGGTACCCCCGAATCGATGTGGCGGGAGTGGGGACGCAGTTTTCCGGAACTGGATCTCACCGGGTGCTCACGATTGATCGTCGTCGCTCCCCATCCCGACGACGAAGTACTGGGGCTGGGTGGAACCGCCCTTCTGGCAGCACTTTCCGGAATCGAGGTTCAAGTGGTGTCCGTCACCGACGGCGGAGCTTCACATCCCGATTCACCGACTGTGTCTCAGCCCGAGATGGAACGACTTCGACGGTCCGAGTCGGATCAGGCAGCGCGTGTACTCGGAATTCCTACGCCCGTTCGACTGAGTATCCCGGACGGGAGGATTGGCGAGAACCGGCAGGAGTTGACCGACCGCCTCAGGTCGATTCTCGGTGATTCATCGGCGGAAACCTGGTGCGCATCGACGTGGCGTGGGGACGGCCATCCGGACCATGAATCCACCGGGGACGCAGCTGCGAAGGCTTGCGAGGACACGGGATCACGGTTGATCGAGTATCCCATCTGGGCTTGGCATTGGGCCGCGCCGGATCATGCGGCAGTCCCGTGGGAACGAGTCAGAAGAGTGACCTTGCCGTCCGATGTTCAGGCCGCAAAATCTGCTGCTGCCCAAGAGTTCACATCACAGATCGCACCGCTCTCCGATCACCCTGCGGATGCACCCATACTCCCCCGACACGTGATGGAACGCTTACTGCGCCCGTACGAAACGGTGTTCGTATGACCGATCGTGAACTTCCCGCGGATTACTTCGCCAAGATGTATGCCGCACAATCTGATCCATGGGATTTCGAATCCCGTTGGTACGAGCAGCGAAAATACGCGCTCAGCGTCGCGATGCTCCCGAAACCCCGATACCGTCGTGCATTCGAACCTGGGTGCTCGATCGGGGTTCTCACCGAGAAATTGGCCGAGCGCTGCGACAGCGTTCTCGCGACCGACATCGTCCCGGCCGCACTCGACGGTGCTCGTGCGCGGCTTGCCGGTCGCGACGCCGAATTCCGCCTCTGGGCTTTGGGCGACGACTGGCCCGGCGAGACCTTCGACCTCGTCGTCATCAGCGAGGTCGGCTACTACCTGACCTTCGACAAACTCGTTGAGGCAATGCTGCAGGTCGTCGAGCATCTCGAGCCTGGCGGCACTCTGCTGTGCGCCCACTGGCGTCACGTCGTACCGGAGTATCCGCAGAACGGTGACGCCGTTCATTCGGCTGTGCGCCAGACGCCGGGGTTGGCACAGTTCGCGTCGTACCAGGACGAGGACGTGCTGATCGACGTCTTCGTGAAGGGTCCGCCGTCACCACCGTCGGTGGCTCGTTCCGAAGGTCTGATCTAGCCGACCGGCGTACGAGGGGTTGCGTTCGCGTCGTCGTTCGCGGCCCCTCGCGCCAGGGCAATGGTCGCCGCAGCCATGGCCGCGAGCGCGAGGACGAGCACGGCGGCGACCTTTCGATCCGCATCGAGATATTCACCGAGCACCACGAATCCGAGCAGCGACGCCACGACCGGTTCCATGATCGTGGTGGCCGGCAGCGAAGCCTGGAGGTCCCCCGCCTGAAAAGCCGACTGCTGCAAAGACGTCGCGACGGCGGCAACGACGATCAGTGCGTAGAGCTCGAAAGACGTCAGGATCGCGTGCGGTCCGAGGTTCACGAGATGAACGACGCCCTTGGTCAATACCGCTGCTACGCCGAAGAGCGTTCCGCCGGCAAGACCGAGTAGGAGGGCGCGGGCGGAGCCTGTTCGACGATGTGCCCCGAACAGGCAGAGCGCGATGAACGGCAATCCGATCGCGGAGATCACGATCCAGTGGTGTGTTTCGGCTCGGGGCTCACCCGGCCGCGGATCTCCCACAATCACCAAGACTGCAACAGATGTGGTGAGTGCCGCGGCCCACAACCACTCGCGAGCGCTGATACGGCGTCCACTGAACCGGGCGCCCAACGGCAGTGCGAACAGCAGTGAGAGCACGAGGAGCGGTTGAACGAGGAGCAACGATCCGAGGCCGAGGGCCGACGCTTGCAGCGCATATCCTGCGATTCCGACCACGGTGCCGAGCCACCAGACCGGGCTGTGGACGAGCGTCGTGATGGGTCCGAGTGCACCGATCGAATCGTCCGGGACAACAGCGGCCGTGCGCTGGCGCACAACGGTGCCAACGGCGATGCAGAGCGCCGCGCCGATGGCGAAGATCGCGGCAAGCAGAGTGTGGGACACGCTTTCACTTTTGCACAGCACCCCCACCTGTGCGCGGTTGAGGAGTGTGGGGACTCCTCAACCGCGCACAGGGGTCAGTCTCGCTTCTCCAGCGCGAGGTCCGTATCCGAATGCAGTTCACCGACTTCGGTCTTGAGTATCCGCATCGACCGACCGAGTCCGCGGGCGGCGTCTGGCAGCTTCTTCGAACCGAACAGCACCACGAGTACTACTGCGACGATCGCCCAGTGGGTCGGGCTGAGCGCGCCCATCAGGCGGGTTCCTTGCCCTCGGGGTACACCGCGTCGACCTCTACCTCGACGAGCCAACCGGCCACCGGCAGTCCCGCAACCTCCAGGGCGAAGCGGGTCGGCCGGGCGCTGTTGCGCTCGATCGGGGCGATCGGTTCGGCAGTGCCCATCGGCACCAACTCCGTGTCGCCTGTGTCGAGATTGGTATTGGCGAAGAACTGGCGGTACGCGCGATTCCATCCGGTGTAGTCGGCCTTGTCCGACCCCGGTGCGTTGTCGAGGAAGACGCGCATCGTGACGACGTCCTCGAGACTCAACCCCTGCGCTTCGAGATTGTCGCGGATCTTCTTGAGGACGTTGATGCCCTGAGCCTCGGTGACGGTCACCCCGGTGGGCAGAACTCCGCCGGAGAACTGGCCGTCGATGTACGACTCGGGGGATCCTTCCGGCGCCGCCTTGTTGCCTGCCGAGGGGCCGATGCCACTGGTCTTGTAGATCGCGGTGTCGCCGCCGATTGCGACGCCCTGAGCGATCATCGGGTTGGCCTGCCCCGCTTCGATGACCGACTTGGAGACGAACGAACTCGATGTGGTCTCGGCGTCCGCTTCATCGGATGAACAGGCTGTGGCGGTGCCCAGCAGCGCGGTGGCGGCAAATGCGGCCGCAAGGATCTTGGTGCTGCGAGATTTCATGATCTGACCTCCAGAGAAAGGGATGGAAAACAAAGCACGTCAGGCGGTTTGCGCAACACGCTGATGAAGATGAGTGACGACGTCCTGCGCGGACGTGAAGGCCCCGTGCTGCCAGGCGATGGCGTTGGAGAGGTGATCGCCGGCGAAGTAGATCCGGTCGACGGGATCGAGAAGCTTGGTGTACTCGGGAGTTGCCATGCCGCCGTGGGAATCTCCCGCGCCGGCCCACGATGCCCAGGCGGATTCCGAATACTTGGTGCGCCGCCAGCTTCCGGAGAAGGACGATGAGATGTCGCGAGTGTATTTGTCGCCGTGAATCTCTGCGCCTTCGGCGATGGCCTTGGCGAGCCGTTGACGGTGGGTCAGCGATTCGAAAGCCTGTTGACGCTTACCCGAGCTGTAGTACGCGACGACGACGCCGCGGTCGGAGTTGTAGTGGTCGTAGGGGAACATGATCTGGGAGATATCGCGGTCGGTATTGGAGGCGCCGCCGTAGATGCGGTCCTCGGTCTCCCACCACCGACGCGAGTACTCGATACCGAGCTTGCCCGACGACGACGGCTTGGCGGCATCCAACGCGAGCAGGATGTCGGAGGGCAGGTTGTTGTTCAGCCGCTTGATCAAGTGCGGTGGGATCGTGCAGATCGCGTAGTCGGCGGTGATCGACTTGGCTTTGCCGTCGACGACGTAATCGACGGTGACGCCTTCCGGCACGTTCCTCATGCCGCTGACCTCGGCGCCGAACTCGATGTTGTCCATGCCGATCGCGTCCTGGAACTTGTAGTAGATCCGGTCCATACCGCCCACGGGGGTCATCATCGTCATGGCCTGGTCGTAACCGAACTCGAAGGAGAATGCGCGCCCGATGCCGCCCTGGATCACATCGCTCATCCCGAAGGGTTCGATCTCGGTTCCGAAGTTGAGGCCGGCCCCCGGTTCTGCAGAGTGCCCGCGACGCGAGGAACCGACGTAGCGGCCGTCGCTGGAGAGATCACCGAAGTCGGTGAGGAACGACGAGAGCGCCTCCTTGTCTTCCTTGCTCAGAACCTGGTCGAGGGCACCCTGATTGGTGGCCTTCTGCAGTAGCTCGGACATGTATCCGTACGTGTCGGCTTTGGCTGCTCGGTAGGTGATCGACTGATTCGCGAGCGGCTTGTTGCCGGAGTAGTTGACGAAGGTGTTCGCATTCTGATTTCCGAACATCTGCAATTCGACGCCCAGTTCGCGGCAGTAGTCGATGGTGTTGTGATTCTGCGGAATACGCGTCGCACCGAGGTTGTAGAAGTGCCCCTCCGAGAACGTACAGGTCTGTGTCTCGCCGTTCAGGTCGGTTTCTTCGGTGCCGTTGCGGATCGACCACACCCGACCACCCGGGCGGTTGCGCGCTTCGAGGACAGTGACCTTGTATCCGGCCTTCTGCAGTTCGTAGGCCGAGCACAGCCCGGCGGGTCCGCCGCCGAGGATCACGACAGAGTGATTTCCCTTGACCTTTCCGATCAGGTCACCCGCGGCGGGTGCCTGGAATCGTCTCGGCGTCGACGCCACTGCCGGCGCCAGGCCGATGGACGACATAGCACCGAGTGCCAGGCCCGCGCCGCCGGTGATTCCCAGGCTGCGCATGAAAGATCTACGTGTGTATGGCATTCGAGCTCCCCAGTGTGCTCCCGGTGACCCGGGTGGTTGGTGTTGAACACAGACTTCAGGAGCGTTGGGTCCGGAACTTGACGCGCAGGAAACAGTCGGTGGGGACCGAGTGAGAAACGTGCGAGCGTTCGCATCTTGCTCTCTCACCCGAGTGCGATCAGCGGAAGCATGTCCGCAATATCGGCGTTACAGAACCGGACTAGCGTGACGCGACATGTCCGCTCTCACCGAAGCCATCGCGCGGTCGTTCACCACGCGCGAGAAGCAGCCCCCGGCGCGATCGCCGCTGCGCGCGTTGGGCCGTCGGCAACTCTCCGGTGCCGAGGTGCTGGCCCAGTCGGTGGCGACCACTGCTCCCGCTGTGTCGATGGTCGTTCTGCCCGTCACCATGCTGACGCACGGCCGGTTGTTGAGCGGGATGATCACCATCATCGCCGCCACCGTGCTGGTGACGCTCATAGCTTTCTGTGTTTCGCAGTTCACCCGCCGAATGGCAGCGTCGGGCGGACTGCACAGCTTCGTATTTCGTGGCCTCGGCACCCGGGCAGCATTGACCACCGGCATCGCCATGCTGGTCAAATACGTCGGCAGCGCGGTCATGACGCTCTATCACGGCGGGCAGGCGGCAATCGCGTTGCTCGGCTTCGCGGGTGTGCACGTGGACAAGACTTTTCACGTCATCGCGCTCTATCTGGGGATAGCCTTGCTGATTCTCGGTGCCCTCGTGCGAAGTGTCAGATTCGCCGCGCTCGCGATCCTCGTCGTCGAAAGCTGTTCCCTTCTGTTCATCGTCGGGCTCATGATCCTGGGCGGTTCCGGAAGTCAACAAGCGCAGATCGTTCCGCCCACCTCCGGCCACGGACTACTGCTCACCGCTCTGGCTGCCGTGTTTGCTCTTGCCGGATTCGAGAGCGCGGCCTTCTTCGGCCCCGAGGCCCGTCGGCCGCTGGTAACCGTCACCCGCACAGTCCTTCTCACTCCGATCATCTGTGGATCGCTCTTCATCTTCGCCGGCTGGGCCGCTTGGTCCGGGCGCAGTGACACCCTCGTCAACGCCTATCTCCACGGAACGGCGACGGGAGTGAGCCCCGGTGTCGTGATCGCCCTCAACGTCGGTCTGGGTTGCTCGTGGCTGGCGTCGTCGATGGCGTCGTCCAATGCTGCGTCACGCCTGGTCTATTCGTTCGGTGTCGAGCGCTTACTCCCCCGCCGGTTCGCCTCGGTTCACAGTGCCTTCCGCACGCCCTACTTCGCATTGACCGCCGTGGTCTGCACTGTCCTGCTGGGCGGCGGAACCTTTGCCGTACTCGGGCGAGGAGAAATCTTCGACGACGTTCGACTGACTGTTCGCGGCGCCGTCATCGTGGCCTATGCACTGGTGGCGATCGCTTCCGTTGTCTTCCTGACACGGATCGGTGAGCACACCCCCGGCGTTCTCGCGGCCGCGTCGTGTGGAAGTGGCGCCGGCGCGGTAGTTCTCGGATACCTGGTTTACGCCAACACGATCGACCACGCGTACGTGGCACCGATCGCCGTACTGGTCATCTTGACCTCGGGCACGCTCTGGCAGTTCTACCTGCGACGCCGAAGCCCCAAAAGCCTGCTGCACGTCGGAGCCTTCGACAGTCCCGAAACCGAGGACGTGCTACCAGGAGCTGGGGTGTTCGCCACCGACGCAGCCGGAAACATCGTGCTGGTGGGCGAGCCGACTGCCGGCGTCCGCTGATGGTGGGTCGACCACGCGACCTCGGCGGGCACGAACCCCGAGCCGTTCAGCGCGCCCTTGCCCTGCTCGAAGCGGCGGCCCGGCTCGGATCGGGTGCCACCGCCAAAGACATTGCCGCTCTGGCCGATATTCCACCCGCCACTGCATACCGGTTACTCAACATTCTTGTCGCCGACGGCTACCTGGTCCGGATCGCCGATCTCTCCGGATTCGCACTAGGTCGACGCACCCGCGAATTAGCCGGAGCTGCCGCCGAACCCACACCTGTCGACAATTCGGTGCTCCTCGAAGAACTCCGCGAACAGCTGCGGTTCGGCGTCTATCTCGCGTCGTTTGCAGAAAACAGAATTCGGCTCGTCGATCGCGATCCCGACCACGAACTCAGCGGTGAACGGACACTGGTCACCGCCGTTCACGCGTCGGCAATCGGAAAGCTGCTCCTCGCCAACCGTCCAGAGTTGGCCGAGACCCCACTGCGAAAGGTCACCGCACACACCATCACCGACGGCGACGCGTTGGAACTCGAGCTCTCGCGGATCCGGCGCGGTGAGCCCGCCCGTGAGGTGGACGAGATTCGTGTCGGACGCTCCGCCGTCGCCGTCCCGATCCACGACGCGGAAAGGTGTGTCGTCGGCGCCTTGGCTGCGATAGGTCCGACCGGCAGACTTTCCGTGGACGACGCAGAACTTGTGGCGCTCTTGCGGGATTACGCGGAACGCATCGTTGCACCGACGATGTCGAAGGCAAGCTGAATTCAGAGGCCGAAGACACGTTTGGCGAAGCCTAGATGCTCGTCCGCCCACCCGATGACGCCGAGTGTGGAATCGAGATTCTGTGGCGGAGTGCGCACCAAGGTGTCGCGTCGGACGAGACGGTCGAAATCGACCTGAGCACGGTCGAACTGGACTCCGGCCGTGACCATGATGTTCGCCAGTTCTTGCGCCATCACCCCGTACGCGACTGTCGTGGGATGAACGCCGTCGAGCGAGAAGAGTCCGCCTGAAGCGCGGCCACCGTGACCGTCGGCGGAGAGGAACAGCGAGTCCGGCACGGGTTGCAGGTCGGTCAGCGCCTTGGGGAGGGGGTACGGCGTCCACCATGACGGCCGCGCATTGACGTCGGTGACGTAGCGCCGTGAGGCCACGCGCTCGAGCAACCCGGCAATATCGCAGAGGTACCAGTCCTTCCCCACCCGACGAGCGTTCGCGACGGCCTGCTCGATTCCGTCGTTGTACATGTCGATTGCGGTGTCGACGGCCCATGCCTGCGCGCCGGTGATGTGTTGATCGCGTTGTGGGTCGAAGTCGGTATCGCGCACCCATGGTCGCGCGTAATACGGGAAATAGCGGGATCCGATTTCGATCTTCCCACCGAGCCCGTGGGCGATCGGTGCGATGGTCACGTGTGGGACGGTGCAGAGGATGACGTGCTGCGCGTTGATCTTTCGAATCGCAGCGAGTACCTCGGCATACTCCGACGCGAAGTGCTCAGGCTGCCACACCGTGTAGTCGCGCTTGCCGTCCGGATCACGGAAGTTGTTGCCGCTCCACTCGACTCGGAGTTCGGTGACGGTGCGGAGCGCGTTGTTGGCACCGAGGAAGACGATCAGAGTTTCGATGCCTTCCTTACCCAACTCCGCTGCTGCATCGAACGCGGTCATGCGCTTCTCGGCGTCGGAGCCTCGCGGCAGAACTCGCAGTGCGGCGCGCTCACCGTTGTTCTCGACGATCTGGCTGATCAAATCGTCGTGCGGCTGGTGAAGAGCGTCCTCACAGCCCTGCGCCGTCTTGGTCAGAGCGTCACGAAGATCCCACCCGTACACCGACAGGTTGTGGTTGATTGCCGAGAACGTCGGCGCTTCGCTGCCCGGTCCGCGTTCCCAGTAGTCCTCCACCTGGTCCATGAACGCACGCGCAGCAAAGAGTGCGAGCGGAACCTCCCAGAGGTCGAGCCGTGGGCCGAAGCGCTCCTCGAGGGTGCGGAGCAACAGTTCGATGTTGAGCGGAAGCCCGCCCGGGCCGCCGTAACGGGGAAAGCGGAACTGGTCGAGCCGGCCCAGCTGGTGAGCAATGATCGCCGGATACGACAGATCTGTATTGAAGATCGCCCCGCTCTGGAATCCCTGCGATAGCGAATCGCCGATGACCACCAACCGGTGGGGAGCATCTCCCCCAGGTGGAACTACCGGAATCCCCACTGTGGGATCGAACTGCGGAACCCTTGGTCCGCCGGCGGCCGCGGCCACGACGTCGTCGGGAGTATCGGATGGAAGTTCCATGCCCACTCACCTCCGGAAAAGTCCAGCTGGTCAGCTGATCAGTGGTGGCTTACGCCGATCGGCATTGTCCTGCTCCGATTGCTTCTCGATCGACCTGACAACCTCGTCGGCCCACTGTTGATTTCGCCCGTCGAATTCTGCGCGGTCCCGACGCGCGATACCCCGCCCCACCAGGATGGCAATCGGAATGGAACACACGACCCATACGAGTAGTACGCCACCGACAATCCACCACATAACCAGTAATTGTGCCCGATTCGACGACTGTTGTGCTCCAGGTCGAAACATCTGTCCGAATAGTGGCGGTCAATCCAGGTGAGCGCGCAGGTCAGAAACGATCTGCGTCGACGGTTTCACGGACTTTGCGAACCTGATTCCAAGCACGAGCGGCGATGCCGAAGGCAACAAGCGACATCAGATCCGAGACCGTCAGACCGTGTTCTCTGTTCAACGACCACAAGACCTGACCTTCCAGCGGTCCGTTGAAGAACAGCCACGCCACCCCCGCACAGGCGGTCGCAACAACACTGACTTTCGACGGCTTCATCAAACACACGGTGCTGGTCACGAACAACAAGTTCATGAAAACCAGACCGTAGAAAATTCCGATCATGCGACTCCCCCCGAAGTTCGTTCGTTCAGCTGCGGTTGAAGTTCAGGTACGCCTTCGACGGTGTCGGGCCGCGCTGGCCCTGGTACTTGGATCCGGCCTCGGAGCTTCCGTACGGGAACTCCGCAGCGCTCGAGAGCTTGAGCAGGCAGAGCTGTCCGATCTTCATTCCCGGCCAGAGCGTGATCGGCAGGTTTGCGACATTGGACAGCTCCAGTGTGATGTGGCCGCTGAAACCCGGGTCGATGAAACCGGCGGTCGAGTGCGTCAACAGGCCGAGGCGCCCGAGGCTCGACTTACCTTCGAGACGGCCGGCGAGGTCGTTCGGCAGTGAGCACACTTCGAGTGTCGAACCGAGAACGAACTCGCCGGGATGAAGCACAAACGGCTCGCCCTCTGCCGGTTCGACCAGGCTGGTCAACTCGTCCTGGCGAAGTGCCGGGTCGATGTGCGTGTACCGCGTGTTGTTGAAAACCCGAAACAGACCGTCCAGGCGCACGTCGACGCTCGACGGTTGCACCATGGAGTCGTCGAAAGGGGCGATACCCAGACGTCCAACGGAGATTTCGGCACGGATGTCACGATCGGAGAGCAGCACAGGTAGAGGTTACCGGTTCTGCGAGCATTGCCGACCCATCGCCGGGATGATCACGCTGCGCTCAACAAACGCGATAGGCGAGTTCAGAACTCCCCCGGCGGAGCAACGCCCCACCCGTAGAGAGATTTCCATGCCGAAAGGCTTTCCCTCGCAGAGCTTGTGGACAAATCATCCACCGGTGGCACCGACGTCGACACGCCTCTGTTGATCGGCGACGGACCAGGAATACCCTGCTTGAAAGCTCGTCTGATCATGTTCGGAAAGCACGTTGGTCGGCGGTGAATACACGCCCGGTCGGCTGCGACGCCGATGTAGTTCAATGGTAGAACATCAGCTTCCCAAATTGGTCGAACCCCTCTCAACACGGGTCATTGCCAGTCAAGAAATACCCCTCACCTTCACGTATGGGGTTAACGCGTGTCATCGCGATTACGTACCCAACGCGACCAACGACCGATCGAACGCATGCGATTTGGGCCTTCAGCTACGTGCTGGGCGGCCTCTTTATCGAAGTCGATCGTCGAGCTTTACACCCATTTCATACTCCGTCGCACTCGGTCCCCTTGGGTGTCGATGTGGGCACTCGCACGTTTGTGTCGTTCGTATTCGAGGCGCCTGGTAACAGCTAGAATCCGATCAGACTAAACGGAGGTATAGACGTGGAAGTTGAGGAGCTAATCGCTCGCGCGTGGGGCGCAGTGCGTGATGCTGGCGTTCCCGAGCCGCTCCAGGAACTCGCGTTTAGACGCGCGATCGAGCATCTTTCGGGTGAGTCTCCTACACGCCAGCCTGCGTCGGGCAAGCCTCCCGCCGCCGCTGAAGGTCGCAGCACAGCGAAAAAGGATTCAGGCGAATCGCCAAAAGTCAAGGTAGGAAGCAATTGGGAGATCTTCGAGAAGTTCGCAAAAGAAGCTTCAATTCCCGCTACCGAACTGCAAGAGGTCTACTACTTCGATGACAGTGGACCCCACCTTAATGGCCCGCGCTCGAAGTATGGCTCCTCCACGCGCGAACAGGCTCAGAACATTGTCCTAGCGATAGTTACTGCGCGGGACTACGCCCTAGACGAGGCCGAAACCACTGATGAAGCAATCAAGACCGAGTGCCTCAGACTGAAATGCGACCCAAAGAGGAACTGGTCCACTGTTATGAATAGCCTAAGTACCGTCACTTATGGAGGTCCCAAAGGTGGCAAGGTTGCTCGCGTGAAGCCCAGTTCACACGAGAGTCTGCGCGCGCTCGTTTCCAAAGTTCGCGGCATGGAATCCGCTGAATGACACTGACGGAGCTTCTGTCGTCAATCGGGAAAGAATCCCAGGTAAAGCGACTGCTGGCGACGCTATTCTTCCTTGAGGTCGTCGAGAGCAGTTATCCTGTCAGCTCTGCCACGGCAAAGAATGCGATTCTTTCAGCACGGGTACCCGGAGCGAAGAACTGGAACGTGCCGACGTTGTTCACGAAGGCGGCCGCCAATGTTGAGTACAAGGGCGACGATGACAACGGACGAAAGCTGTGGCAACTAACGTCGAGCGGGCGGAAACTCGTCACCTCGTTCGTCGACACCAGCCAGCTGCAAACGGCGTCTGCGAAACATCGGGAGAAGTCAGACGTCGAGCAGATACGAGCGACCATCGAAGGCATACAAAACTCTGACGCGAAAGAGTATGCGGGTGAAGCAGTCGACTGCTTGTCCGTAGGATGTCGGCGCGCGGCAATTGTCTTCATGTGGGTTGCAGCGACGCACGAAATTCAAGATCGAGTTTGGAATTCTTCGACACCGCAAAACATCACCGCCGCAGCGCAAAAGCACAATCCAAAAGCGAAAGGTGCCAAGAAACGTGATGACTTGGTCGAATATAATGAAGCCCTGCTGTTGCAGGTTGCACAAGATCTCGGTGTAATTGACAAGAACGAGAAGTCTGAACTGAGCAAGTGCCTCGATCTGCGTAACGCTTGCGGGCATCCGAATAAGTACAGACCCGGGGAGCACAAGACAAAAGCGCACATCGAGGACATCGTTACGATTCTATTCAAGTAGTAGATTCGCCCCGCATAATCCCATGAAGGCGTCGTTCCCGCTGCCACCTGAGCATGGTGAACGCCTCGCGAACGCTCGGGTCACCCAACGCTTCGAGGGGTAGGCCCGGCGAATCAGGGATACGCCATCCGCACCGCTAGCTGACGCGCCGAGGGCGTGGGTCGATGTGATTGCCCGTATTGGCTGGTCAAAGCGCGCCTGCCCGAGTCCCCGCATCGGCGCCAACCCACATGATGCTTCATAGTGAAGCAGATTGATCTCATGTTGCGCCGCTGTGACCAAAGTAGAGGAATTGGTCCGGAGTCAAGTCTTGTGGCATTTGTGCAGTGAAGCAAAGGAGATTCCGAGGATTGAACAGTTTTGGCAAGCACGCGCGTCATTGCTGTCGAAGCTCACGTACAACCTCGACGTGCTGCGACGGTTTGACGACGACAAGTCAATTCAGCCCTTGTCCGTGACCGACATCGGCATGAAGGGTCAAGTCCCTCACCGACGGTGGGACGACCACATCCAAAGGTCGGGTACGTAGACGGTGGGGGTCGAAGGCGACCAACAAGGTCATCGCCTCATCCGCACGTCTCCTGGAGGATGCCAAGCATCAGGGCCTCCTGGCCCGCAACGTCGCCGAGCACGTTTCCCGCGTCGCTACAGCACATCGTGACATGGCGTCTTTCACGGAAGGCGAGGTAAGGCAATTGCTCAGCTCTATCGAGGACAACCGCAACGCCCACGACTGGCACCTGTCGCCGTCGGGCATGCGTTGGGGGGAAGTAGTCGGTCTGCGATGGCAGATGTTGACGTGGGTACCCGTGCACTGAGCATCCTCAACAACCGAGTGACCGCGGGTGGTCGATCCGTCGAGGGTGACCCCAAGTCGTTGAGGTCGCGCCGCGGCCCTTCTGATCCCTGAGAGGCCCCATACGGCGAAGGAGACTTGGAGGTTCGGGAGGTTCGGCCGTATCCCCGACGGCGGTGGGCATCGCAAGTTCGGTTGCACGATCGGCAACCGCCACAACAAGAAACAGGGGCGCGGTTACGCGTACGTCCATCACGCCGTCGACGATCACAGCCGACTGGCGTACTCGACAGATCCTCGGCGACGAACGCAAAGAACCGCCTCGGGGTTCTTCGAACGCGCCAAAGCCTACTTCGCGGCCCATGACATCACGATTGCGCGTGTGTTGACCGACAATGGATCCTGTTACCGCTCAATGCTATTCGCACAGACCCTCGGCCCTGAGCTATTCGCACAGACCCTCGGCCCTGACATCAAGCACAAGCGGACCAGGCCCTACCGGCCGCAGACCAACGGCAAAGTCGAACAATTCAACAAAACCCTCAACCAGGAATGGGCCTACGCGAACACCTACCTCTCCGACGAAGCCCGAGCGGCGACCTACCAAGACTTGATCCATCACTACAATCACCACCGACCCCACACAGGCATCGGCGGTAAGTCACCCATCGAGCGACTCACCGTCCACAACGTCCCCGGGAAGAACAGCTAGATCTCGATCGAGTTGTGCCGCGTATTCCGTGAGGAGAACCTTAAGTCGACTCACCATGAAGGTGTAGTACTCGCACATCGTACGCAGACGGGCACGCTGTGCAGGAGGTTGATCATGTCCGCGGCCCTGCGCGCTTTCCGCGAGGGCCAGCAGTTCGGTGGTCTGCTCGAGTTGATGCTGGAGGCACCCGAGCCAGGCGTCCTCGCGCCATCGGTAGACGAACTGGCGACTACCTGGCTCTTTGAATCGCTCCACGATGCCGTTGGTCATGAGTAGCCGGGTGGTCTCGGATACCGACCCTTTGCTCGCATCAAGAGCTTGCTGAAGTTGCGCCATACTCATCGGCGCCACGCTGAGCATCAACACGCCCGCAGCGCGGCCCGCCATGGGTGGCCACCCCATCGCGTGCCCGATATGCGTACCGAAATCCTCAATCAGGGACACGTGGTCGCCCGAATTGCCGCTGCCGTGTGGTTCCGACATCGCCACCTCCATTTGATCAAAAAATAATGAACATTCACTATTGACTGAATCTTACTTGTGGACAATCATACTCGGCAGGACCCGGAGGCTCCGGGAGACCTCATACGCGCAATACGTTACGGAGGTTCGTTGTGATCGAGACAGGCTGGGACGTCATCGTGGTCGGAGCAGGATCGGCAGGGGGTGCGCTCGCCGTCCGTTCCGCAGAGAAAGGCAAACGAGTCCTACTTCTCGAAGCGGGACCGAACTATCGCTCGGCGAGCATGCATCAAGCATGGCGCTCACCCAACCCGATCAAAGCCCTGCTCGACCCCACCGCCATGGACGGTCTCGTCTGGACCGGGCTCGATGCGGCGCGAACCGAAAAGCAAGCGGCCGCGCCCTACTGGCGGGGTCGAGGGGTCGGCGGCAGCTCCTCGATCAATGGCCAGATCGCTATTCGTCCGCCGATGGAAGATTTCGACGATTGGGTCACATGGGGTTGTACGGGTTGGGGACCTACCGACGTGCTGCCCTACTTCGCCAAGCTCGAGGACGACGAAGAATACGGCGCCGAAGACTACCACGGCCGAGGAGGCCCAACCCCGATTTACCGCATGCCCCAGGAGAATTGGGGCGCCGTCGACACCGCACTGTGCAGTGCAGCCCTGTCCGCCGGTCACGCGTGGGCCGCCGACGTCAATGCCCCCCACGCGATAGGGGTCTCGCCCTATCCGATCAACTCCCGGTCCGGACAGCGAGTATCGGTCAACGACGCCTACCTCGAGAACGCCCGTGATTCCGCGACCTTGACGATCCGAGGCGACGCCCTGGTCGACCAGGTGGTGTTCGCCGGAGACCGCGCCATCGGGGTCCGGATCATCGTCAACGGCACCGTAGCGACCGAGCACGCCGACGAAATAATACTGAGCGCCGGAGCAGTCCACTCCCCAGCCATTCTCATGCGGTCCGGAATCGGCCCGGCCGGACAGCTGCGCGGACTGGGGATCCAAGTGCGCCAGGATCTTCCGGTCGGACACGACCTACAAGACCATCCGATGGCGGTGATCTCCATTCCTCTGATCGACGAAGCTGGGATCCAGAGCCCCGACGATCGACACACCAACGTCTGCGTCAGATACACCAGCAAACCCGACGCCCCCCTCGGCGACATGATGTTCGTGTCACAAAATCAGAATGTCGTCGCCATGGCCAACCCTGACATGCGCGCGTTGGCAGGCGCGTTCGGAGTCTGGGTGAATCAGGCCTATTCCCGCGGAATACTAACTCTGACCTCGTCCGACCCGGCGGATCAACCTCAAATTCACTCCCGGATGCTCTCCGACGAGCGAGACCTTTCCCGGTTGCGCGACGGGATACGCGACCTGGTCGACCTCGCTCGCGACCCGGCAGTCGCCGCCATCACCCACGGACCACTCGAAACCGAAAACAAGGAACTGTTCTCGGCACTCGACAGTGACAGCGAGCTCGACGACCACTTGCTCGCAACCGTGAGCGACGTTCAGCACGCCACCAGTACCTGCCGGATGGGCGCATCCGGAAACAAGGACACCGTGGTTGACCCATCCTGTCGAGTCCTCGGAACCGACCGGCTACGAGTGGTGGACGCGTCGATATTCCCTTCCGTCCCACGTGCCAACACCAACCTGACGGCAATTATGGTGGGCGAACTCATGGCCGACCGAATCCGTTGAGCGCGACATCACAAGGAAGGCAGTACTTTTCGCATGAAAACATTACAGAATTTGATCGGCGGAAAATGGGAAGACTCCCAGGATTCAGCACTGAATGATCTGGTGAATCCCGCCACCGAAAACGTCATCGCACACTATCCCAGTGGATCGTGCGACGATATCGACCGCGCTGTCGCTGCGGCCGTGCAGGCGCAACCCGGGTGGGCGGAGTTACCAGTCGCCGAACGCGTGGAGCATCTCCTACGGTGGGCTGACGAGATTGCCGAGCATGCCGAGGACCTGGCGGAGCTCGAATGTCAGGAAATGGGGAAGCCGGTCGCTCTCGGAAGGTACTTCATCGATGGCGGTGTCCAGGGGTTTCGAACTGCAGTCGATGATGCGTTGACCTATCCATTCGCCGAAACCGTTCCCGGCGCCGATGGCAGTACAACGACAATCCTGCGTCACCCTCTAGGTGCCACCGCCGTCATCACCCCGTGGAACTTCCCCGTACCAATGGTGCTGGGCGCTCTCGGACCTCTTCTCGCCTCGGGCAACACCGTCGTGGTCAAGCCGTCCGAGCGATCACCACTATCCACCGCCCGGCTCTTCGAGTTGTCGACGTTGCCTCCTGGCGTCGTCAACCTCGTCCTCGGTGACGCTCGCGCCGGGGCGCCGTTAGTCGAGCACAGGCAAATCCGATTGGTGCACTTCACGGGGTCCGTCGATACAGGCCGGCGAATCGGCGCCGCGACGGGTGAGCGGTTGTGCCGGTCGATTCTCGAACTCGGCGGCAAGGACCCCGTCGTCGTCGACGCCGGGGTCGATCCTGTCGCGACCGCCGCCGCGATCGCCTTCGGCGCATTCGTCAACACCGGACAGATCTGCACGTCCATGGAACGCATTTATGTACACCAGGACATCGCCGAGGCATTCGTCGACGCACTGGTCGACGCCGCCGCCACCTATACCCTCGGCGACGGCCACAACCCCGAAACCGTACTGGGACCGTTGGTCGATGCACGCCAGCGCGATATCGTCCATCGACACGTCATCGACGCAGTCGAACGCGGGGCACACGTCCGCATCGGCGGGGTAATCCCGAAACGGGCGGGATTCTTCTACCCGGCCACCGTGCTCACAGACGTCGACGACTCGATGCTCGCGATGACCGAGGAAACATTCGGCCCACTAGCCCCTGTTGTTGTCGTCTCCTCCTTCGAGGAGGGACTCGACCGCGCCAGTTCATCGCGCTTCGCCCTCGGGGCAACCGTCTACACGCACAACCCCGACCACGCCGCCGCAGCCGCGGCCATCCCCGCCGGGGTGACTTGGGTCAACCAATGGCAGGGCGGCGGCTCAGAGAGACTGTACGAACCCGCCGGCGAGAGCGGTATGGGCGCCACTGGCGCCCGAGCGGCATACGACGCCGCGACCCGCCCCTCAACGATCCACACTGCCCCCACAACTGCGTCCGCACTTTCATGACACCACCTTTCGTCAGCCCGAAAGCTGCCATCGAGCAAAGGATTCGACAACACGCAGGCAAGCTTCTGAAGCTGTCGCACCGTATCCACGCGAACCCTGAATTGGGATTCGAAGAACACCGAGCAAGTCAGTGGATCGCCGACGAACTCAACGGCGCGGGCTTCGAGGTGAAACACGGGTGCTACGACCTACCCACCGCCGTCCACGCCACGAGCGGATCAGGCCCGATACACGTCGGAATCTGCGCCGAATACGACGCCCTCCCCGAAATCGGACACGCATGTGGCCATAACATCATCGCCGCCGCCGCCGTCGGAGCCGTCCTCGGACTAGCCGACCTCGCCGACGACCTGGGGTTGACCGTAACACTCCTCGGCACCCCCGCTGAAGAAGGCGGCGGCGGAAAGATCCTCATGCTCGAACGCGGTGCCTTCGACGGACTTCACGCGGCGATGATGGTCCACCCCGCCGCCATCGAAATGACGGCGATGCCCGGAACCGCCATTTCCCAATTCGAAGTCACGTACAAAGGAAAACCCGCCCACGCCGGGGCCTATCCCGAACTAGGAGTCAACGCTGCCGATGCGATGCTTATCGCGCAAGTAGCGATAGGGCAACTGCGACAACAAACTCGCGGAACCGACCGGATTCAGGGCATCGTCACCAACGCCGGCAGCGCCGTCAACGTGATCCCCGATACTGCAGCCGGACGCTGGATCGTCCGCTCCGACACCGTAGAAGCGCTCGCCACACTCACAGCGCGGGTCAAACGATGCTTCGAAGCTGGAGCGATAGCCACGGGATGTGCCCTGACGTTCACTCCCGACGGTCCGGACTACGCAGACTTACGCCCCGACACCGCACTGCTTGCTCAATACCGCGCCAATGCCGAAGCCCTCGGTCGCACCTTCCCCGATCTACCAGACGGCACGGTGGGTGCAGCCACCGACATGGGCAATATCTCCCACGCAGTGCCCACCATTCACCCCATGCTCGGTCTGGGCTGTCACCCCGCGGTCAACCACCAACCCGAGTTCGCCGACGCCTGCATCAGCCCCACTGCCGACAAAGCCGTTCTCGACGGCGCCATAGCGATGGCTTGGACCGCAGCCGATTTCGCGACACAGCATCCGACAAATCCTCACTGAATCAGCGACGCCGGCCCACATCCCGGATGTCCAGGTAGTGAAGGCTTTTCGAGTCATCACTACCTGGACAAAGGTGTGAGGAGACGCGCCCTAGAATAGTGAAACCCGTCCTGACCACATCCGAAAGGCGTTGCACGTGAGCGCAAGCGAAATCTTCAATCCCTTCGCCTTTGAGGGCCTGACTTATGACGACGTACTGCTGTTGCCGGGCCCGACCGATGTCATCCCTTCTGAAGCGGAGACGAGCACGCGTCTGAGCCGCCGCATCAACATCAACGTCCCGATCCTCTCAGCCGCGATGGACACCGTCACGGAGGCGCCGATGGCGATCGCCCTGGCCCGCCTCGGCGGCATCGGCATCATTCACCGCAACATCTCGATCGAGAACCAGGCCCGCCAAGTGGACCGGGTCAAGCGTTCCGAATCGGGCATGATTTCCGACCCGGTGACGATCGCCCCGGACGCGACGCTGCAGGACCTGGACGATCTGTGCGCGCACTACCACGTCTCCGGCCTGCCGGTCGTGGACGAAGACCGAAAGCTGTTGGGCATCATCACCAATCGCGACACCCGGTTCGTCCCGCGCAACGAGTGGCCCACCACCAAAATCGACGAGAAAATGACCTCTATGCCGTTGATCACGGCTCCGGTGGGCACTTCCCGCGACGCCGTTCTGGAGTTGCTGGCCAAGCACCGCATCGAGAAGCTGCCGCTGGTGGACGCGAACAACGTCCTGCAGGGCCTCATCACCGTCAAGGACTTCGACAAGGCCGAGGACTACCCCCTAGCCACCAAGGACGATGAGGGCCGTTTGCGCGTCGGCGCCGCCGTGGGCTTCTTCGGCGAGGGCTACGACCGTGCCATGGCGCTCGTGGACGCCGGTGTAGACGTTCTGGTCGTGGACACCGCCAACGGCCATAGCCGGGGTGTGCTGGAGATGATCGCGCGCCTGAAGAAGGATCCGGCCGCGGCACACGTGGACGTCATCGGCGGACAGGCCGCCACCCGCGAGGGTGCCCAGGCGCTCATCGACGCCGGCGCCGACGCGATCAAGGTCGGCGTGGGCCCGGGCTCCATCTGCACCACCCGAATCGTCGCCGGCGTGGGTGTCCCGCAGGTCACCGCGATCTACGAGTGCGCGAAGGCCGCAATCCCCGCAGGCGTCCCGGTCATCGCCGACGGAGGCCTGCAGTACTCGGGCGACATCGGCAAAGCTCTCGTCGCCGGTGCCGACTCCGTCATGCTCGGCTCGCTGCTGGCCGGAACGCAGCAGTCCCCGGGTGACCTGGTTTTCGTCAACGGCCGCCAGTTCAAGACCTACCGCGGCATGGGCTCGCTGGGCGCCATGCAGACGCGCGGGAAAAACACGTCCTACTCCAAGGACCGTTACTTCCAGGCGGATGTCCCGTCCGACGAGAAACTGATCCCTGAGGGCATCGAGGGTCAGGTTCCCTACCGCGGACCGCTCTCCTCCGTGGTCCACCAACTGGTGGGTGGCCTGTGCCAGACCATGTTCTATGTGGGTGGCCACACCGTGCCGGAACTGAAGGCCCGCGGCAAGTTCGTCCGCATCACTGCGGCCGGTCTGAAGGAATCACACCCGCACGACATCGCGATGACCGTCGAAGCGCCGAATTACCATCGGTGACACGCGGTGCCCGATCGGGTCCGACGGTTGCAGGGACGACTACCGCAATGCTTCGCGCGCAGATAGGAGCGAATGGCGCGAGAGGAGTGGTAGGTCGCAGCTCGGGCTTCGTCGGAGAGGTAGGTGTTCGCGTAGGCCCATTCCTGGTTGAGGGTTCTGTTGAATTGTTCGACTTTGCCGTTGGTCTGCGGCCGGTAGGGCCTGGTCCGCTTGTGCTTGATGTCAGGGCCGAGGGCCTGTGTGAATAGCATTGAGCGGTAACAGGATCCGTTGTCGGTCAACACGCGCGCAATCGTGATGTCATGGGCCGCGAAGTAGGCTTTGGCGCGTTCGAAGAACCTCGAGGCGGTTTCTTTGCGTTCGTCGCCGAGGATCTGTCGAGTACGCCAGTCGGCTGTGATCGTCGACGGCGTGATGGACGTACGCGTAACCGCGGCCCTGTTTCTTGTTGTGGCGGTTGCCGATCGTGCGACCGAACTTGCGATGCCACCGCCGTCGGGGACACGGCCGAGCTTCTTGATGTCGAGGTCGCGGGCAGAGGAAACGATGCGGTGTGGGCCCCAGCGACGGAGGAAGCGCAGGTTGATGATTCGACGTTCGGTGCGGGTCGGTGTCCTGCCGGGGCTGCGGCGCGGTCGGCTCGAGCGGTCGGCCATCGCCGCCGGGCCACCAGTGCGGTATCGGTCGGCCCACTTCTTGGCGGTGGTCGGTGACACCTGGAATCGTTCGGCGGCGCGGCGGATCGACCATCCGTCGTCGACGATCGAAGTCGCGAGTTTCAATCGCCCCTTCGGTGTGAGCAAGGCATTAGCGTGTGACACGAGGGCCTCTCGGTTGTCGGTGCAGTTGTGGTAACCACACCGATACCGGAGGTCCTCACCTGTCTGTCGCTGCCACGCCGTCCACAACCTCCCTGGTCATTACAGCTAGATGCCGCTATCACTCGCTGGAACTGTTACCCACGTCCATTCGGGACCCCTGTGGAGCATGGTCTTGTCGGTGCACACTTCTGCAGTGGTCTCGGGTTACAGTCCGAATCGAGTGCCAGGCGCACTTCAGCATATCGATGGGGCCCGATACCGGGCTTTGACTGTGGGTGAAGTAGTCGACCTCGACTGGGAACAGAAGGAACAGAACGGCTACCCATTCAGGGTGATCCTGGTAAACCGGTTCGGCGAGATCGCAAAGCCGATACCTGTCACTGAACTGGTGAACCAAATCTTCGGCGAAGACTGTCCCGCAGACAGACCAGCAGCTGCAGGCCGTTGATCGCGGTCAGCGCGGGTGAGTGGCGCAAGGCAGCCGCCCGCCCCGGAGGACGTGACGGGCAGCGGTCGCTTGCCGGTCGCGAGTTTCTATGAGGCCGAGAGAGTGGTGCGGATGCCGCGGCGCCATACGTCACGCAAGTTGAGAGTGTCGCTGATCGTGGTGGTGGGGTCGCCGTCCACGAGCAGCAGGTCGGCCCGCAGGCCCTCGGCGATGCGGCCACGGTCCTCCAGGCCGAAGCGACGTGCCGGGGTGAGGGTCGCCGCGCGCAGGGCCTGGATCGGGGTGAGGCCGGCGCGGACGAGGTACTGGAGCTCCTGGTGGACGCTGGCGCCGTGGACCACACCGCCCAGGAACGGCAGTGGCAGGGGGGCTGCGTCGGTGCCCACCATCAGGTCGACGCCTACGTCGTGCAGGGCCTTGACCGAGGCCAGGACGTCCTCCAGTTTGCCTTGCGGGTAGCGGTTGTAGCTGCTGTTGAGAGTGTTCGTCCATGCCTCGTTCAGGCGTGAACTGACACGCGGGTCCTCGGTGAGGGATGTGCCGGTGACGCCCATCATGGAGGCGTTCAGGACGACACAGGGGACGACGAACGCGCCGGAGGCGGCGATGAGGTCGATGATTTCGTCGCTGTGCGGCTGGTCCATGAACAGGTGGGCGAAGCCATCGATGCCGGCCTCGATCGCCATCCGTGTCGCATCCACGGTCAAGGTGTGGGCGATGGCGAGCATCCCGTGCCGGTGAGCCTCGGCGACACCGGCACTCAGGGTTGCCTGATCGAGCATGGGCAGACCGGGGTGGCCCTCGACGGTACCGTCGTCGACCATGAACTTGATGTAATCCGAGCCCGCCGCGACGAGCTGGGGGACGAAAGCGACCGCTTCTTCCGGAGTGGTGGAGAACGGCATCAGTGGCATCTCGTGCGGGCCAGGCCGATCGCCGCGGTCGTCTGGGCCGCTGTGGCCTTCCGGTTTGAAATCTTTGGGCATGAGTTCGCTGGGGTGACCCCCGGGAGGAGTGATGCCGAACCCCGCAGAGCGGACATCGGCGAGGGAATCATTCTCCGTGATGTGTGCGCGACTGGCCTTGGTATTCATGCCCTGCATCTCCAGTTCGGTGGTGATCCCAAACCGCAGTGCCAGCGCGAGTGTCTCTTCGGAGGTGTGTACATGGGCGTCGAACAGACCGGGCAGCAGTGTTCCGCCCCTGGCGTCGACGATGCCCGCCCCTGCGGGCGGTTCACCTCCGACCGCGGCAATCCGCGTGCCGTTCAGCACCACGGTGGTGTCCTCCAGTACGCGTTCACCGTCGAACAGACGGCCGTTGATGATGGCTGTGATCATGTCGCTCTCTTCTCCGGGCAGGCCTGTCGCTCCGCTGAATGCCGAGTTCTCCCCACCGCGATGACCACACTAATGCAAATTGCAATTCCATGCATAATCGCATGCATCTGCAATTGGTAGTTACATGCGTTAAGCTTCGAGGGTGATCAAAACGGATGCCTCCATGCCGCAAGGCGAGGACCTCCTGGATGCCGTCGGTACGGCCTTCGCGCGGCTGAGGCGGCGCACCATGCAAGCGCCGGTCGACCCCCCTGTGGGGCCCAAGGACCTCAAGCGCAACCTGGTCCTCAACATCGTCGACGAGGCGACCGAGGTGGACACGGAGATGACGGTCGGCGGGCTTGCCGACCACCTCCTGGTGGACCCGTCGGTGGCCAGCCGCATGGTGAGCGACTGCATCTCCCACGGCTACCTGATTCGCGCGGCGTCGCAGCAGGACGGCCGCCGCACCGTGCTCCACCTCACCGAAGAAGGCAGCGCCCTCCTCAGCCGCTTCCGCCACCAGCAGCGGCAGGCATTCGAATACATCACCCGCGGCTGGCCCGAAGCCGAGCGTCTCGAATTCGCACGACTTCTCCTCAAGTACACGGACTCCACCGCCCAGCTGCCCGCACCAGGCACCGCCAACAGACCCCCAGTACCGCCAGTCGCGTAAGGTCACCGTTCGACCGGGCCTGCTATGCCCGCGTCAGCAGGCCACTGCGTCAGCCGCCCAGGCTCCGTCGTGGGCGGCACGCCATACGTCATCACACGCGAGACTTCTCCACCTGGCGGCGGTCCAGACTATAGTGCCGTCACCTGACACAGCCCGACACGCCGAGGCTCACCCTCTCGTGGCAGCCGGCCAACAGTTGAAGAGCTCCCATTCCCACTGGCAACGAGCCTGCTTCCCACACCGCCTGAAGGGGCGCCACGCACAGATCAGCGTTACGCCACGATCCGGGTCGTTGTACTCAGTTCCGCGCGTTCATCTTTCGTCACCGTCTCCGCAGTCCGCGGGAACCGGTAGACCAAAGTTCCGCCCTCACGATCCATGTATTGAATGCTCCAGAGCGTGCGATCGATCTGACCCACTTCGATACTCCGGATGGCTTCCTCCAAAGTCGGGCACTCCGCCGTGCGCTGCGCAGCACCGTCGTAGAGAAGGGTGAAATGCGTTCTGTCGACGACGGGTGAAAACTGAACGGATGTCGTCGGACGAAAATTAACCACCTTGCGTGAGTGTTGTGGGATGATTTCAGTGGAGGATTGGGCGGAGATCCGCCGTTTGCATCGGGCTGAGAGCCTGTCGATCAGTGAGATCGCGCGGCGGTTGGGGTGACTTGCAATACCGCGCACTCGGCGTTGGCATCGGATCGTCCTCCGAAGTATCAACGAAAACTGCAACGCACCCTCGCTGATGCGGTCGAGCCGCAGGTGCGGGCTCTGTTGTCGGAGTTTCCTCGGATGCCGCGTCTTCATCGCCTCCCGCACGCAGTCCCTCGACCTCGACTCGCCACTGCTCCGCACGGCGCGCATTCCATACCGCGCCCTCGACCGCGGCGACTAACACCTGCACGAGCACCTCGCCGATCTCGCTGAACCCGTGATCGTCGTAGCTGTAGAGTTTCAACGCCCTTACCTGGTCGTCGTCGGAGCGGTGCCGAAAGGTACGTGCCACCCCCATCCCGGCGACGTTCTTCGCATCGGTGATCGCCACATCGATAGGACGCGCTGACACCTCAATAACCATGCGGCTGTATGCTCATCCCCGGGACGACGCTCTGCGGCGTGCAGCTTCAGCTGTTGACTACATGTCACAACGAGCGTGACACGTAAACGAACACGCAGGTTGAGGTGGGCAATCATCGCAGGTCAGAGCCCTAACGCCGATGTAGTTCAATGGTAGAACATCAGCTTCCCAAGCTGAATACGCGGGTTCGATTCCCGTCATCGGCTCCACCACTCAGAAACCCCCGATGAACTGGCAACAGTCGCCGGGGGTTTCG